>JAPKMV010000863.1 GCA_026645635.1 Caldilineaceae bacterium | reverse complement strand
TTATTCCACCCTCTCCCCTGTTTGCGCCGCCTGGGCCGCGGCCCAGAGCCGGTGTGCATCCTGGATGACGCGCTGCGAATCCGGGTGCAGTTGATAGGCGGGCAGCTCGTGGAGCGTCGCCCAAGCCACCGCCGCGGCGTCGTCGGAGGCTGCGGCCACGCCGCGCACGTAGCTTGCCCAATAGTCGACGACCACATAATGATACTCGATGCGCCCGGCATCGTCGCGGGTGATCGGCTCGAAAACGCCGGCAATGGCGCCGACGGCAATGTCGATGCCGCACTCCTCCCGCACCTCGCGCGCCGCGCCTTCGGCCAGGCGCTCGCCCACTTCGAGCAGGCCGCCCGGCAAGCCCCACGACCCGGCCCGCGGCGGGCGGCCGCGCTGGACGAGCAGCACACGGCCGGCGTCGTCGAAGACCGCCGCGGCCACACCCACCAGCGGCGCCGCCGGATAGCGGCGCTGCACGGCAGCGTCACCCATCAGGCGGCCCACGCCGCAACCCACTGCGCCACCTCCGCCAGATCGGTCACGGTGGCGTCCGGGCGCACCTGTTCCGCCACTGCCGCATTGTCATGCTGCACCTGGGCGCTGGTATCGATGTTGACCCAGATCGTCTGGCTGCCCAACTCGATGCCCCCCTGAATGTCGTGCACCAGGCTGTCTCCCACGACGACGATCTCATAGGGGAGCGCGTCCCACCGGTCGAGCACGAGCTGGAAGTAGCGGGCATCCGGCTTGCGGTATTCGACGCTGGCGCTGCACAGGCAGACGTCGAAGAAGCGGCGAATGCCCAGGTAGTCCACAGTGCGCTGGAAGACGCGGTCGCAGTTGTAGTTGGCCAGCAGCGCCAGCTTGTAGCCCTGGCTGTGCAGCGCCTCCAACAGCGCCAGTGCACCGGGGCGCAGCCGCCAGGCCGTCATCTCCGGCGCATAGAAGATGTCCACCGCACGCTGCAGCACGGCGGGGTTCATGCGGCTGGCCGGATAGCCGAAGAACTGGAGCAGGAAGCTGAGCGCATCGTCGGCCAGGTGCTCCTCGGCCTCTTCTGCCGACTTCTGCTCGGCGAAACGCCGCGCCTCGACGATGTTGACGGCGAAATCCGGCGGCAGTTCCATGCCGGCGCCGCGCATGTAAGCCTCCGCCGCCTGTGCGCCGGTCAACATCAAATCCTCCAGCGGCTGGGAAAGGCTGGCGAGCGTGTGGTCAAAGTCGAAAATGATGCCCTGCACCAGGCGGGGCGTCGCGGCGTGAATCTCCAGACCATCGAAAAAGTCCTGTTCCAGCCGTGCCAATTGGCTGCGGCCCAGAGGGGCCGCCTGCATGGGCGCCACCTCGTAACGAGTCGCGGGCGCCGGTGCAACAGCGGGGGCCGGCTCAAAAATCAGCAGGCGTTCCTCGTCCGTCAGATTGCGCCCTTCGCCGCGCGCCCGCGCCAGCAGATGTTCTTTTTCCTCCGGTGTCAGCGGTTCTTGCCCTGGCTGGAGCGGCTGTGGATCAAACGCCGCCGCAGCGGCGCGGGTTTCATCAGACATACGGAGATTATAACACACAAGGGAGATGGTCTCTGCCGTATTTCATACTGAAGCCGAGATCGAGCCTGCCTCAGAAGCTGCTTGTGCAGCCACCCATTTCAACGCTCAATCCTCAACGATCAGACGCCGCAGGTCTTCGCTGAGTTCTTCCGGCGTTTGCTCGATCTTGAGCGCGGCTATGCCTGCCACAAAGCGCGCCACGCCGAACTGTTCCACCACGGCGCGTTGGCGCAGCGGCCAGGGCAGCAGATGGTTGTACGCACCCAGCGCCAGCAACCCTTCATACGCACGCGTATGCTCGTGGAGATAGCGCGTCACCTGTTCGCTGGTGATCGACGGCAGCGCCTGCGGCTCTTCACGCAGCAGCAAGGCCAGCCCCGGCTGTGCTGATTCGCTCACCGCCAGCAGTGGGTGCAGCAGATCGAGCAGCGCCTGGCCGTAGACATCGCCCAGGAAATGAAAAAGCAGCCAACCGCCTGACGCGGCGACGATCGGCGCTGCCCCCGGCGCCAGTCCGAGATGAGCGGGTAATTGCTGTGCGAGGTCAAAGCTCAGCAACTGGCGCGCCGAGAGATAGGGCAGGCGCTGGGCCGGCGCCGCGCCGCGGTGCGCCGTCACCCAGAGCGCCTCGCCGTCGAACCAGCCCACGTCGAGGGGGCGTCCCTCCAGCGTGAGCACCTCGCGGTCCAGCCAGAGCGGGTCGACCGTGGCCACCAACTGCTGGCTCTGCTGGTCGCGAATCTGGATCGTCGCGGCGCGGTTCTGGATGTTGCTGTAGAGGCTCAGGGGTGCATGCTCGGACG
>JAPKMV010000862.1 GCA_026645635.1 Caldilineaceae bacterium | reverse complement strand
GACATCCTGCTGACCAACTACGTGATGCTCGAATTACTGATGACGCGCCCGCATGAGCGCGCTATCGTTGAGTCTGCCAAAGGCTACCTTCAGTTTCTGGTACTGGACGAACTGCACACCTACCGTGGCCGGCAGGGCGCCGACGTTGCCATGCTCATGCGCCGGATGCGCGAACTGACCACCCGCCCCGCCCTCCAGTTTGTCGGCACCTCAGCCACAGTGGCCGGCGCCGGTACATTTGCAGAGCAGCAGGTCAAAGTGGCTGCCGTGTCCTCGCGCCTCTTTGGCGCGGAGGTCAAACCGGAGCGCGTCATCGGCGAGACGCTGCGCCGCACCACGGACGCGCCCGACCTGGCTGACCCGGCCTTCATTGCCGCACTGCGAAAACGGATCACCGGCGGCGCCGCAGACGCACCCGCTGATTTCGCTGCCTTCTGCGCCGACCCGCTCAACGCGTGGATCGAGTCCACGTTCGGCCTGAGCACAGAGCCGGCAACCGGACGCCTGATGCGCGTCAAGCCGAGACGGATTTCTGGGCCGGCGGGTGCAGCCGCTGAGTTGGCGCACCTGGTCACGCTGCCGGAATCACTCTGTGTCGAAGCCATTCAACACGCACTGCTGAATGGCTACCGATACCGTCACCCCGACACCGGCTTCCCCGTGTTCGCGTTTCGCCTGCACCAGTTTGTCAGCCGCGGCAGGACCGTCTACGCATCGCTGGACAACCCAGCACAGCGCCACATCACGACCACCGGTCAACAGTATGTCCCTGGTGACCGCAGCCGTTTGCTGCTGCCACTGGCCTTCTGCCGCGAATGCGGCCAGGAATACTACACCGTCGTGAAAACCCACGACTCTGCCACTGGCGCCACCCAGTTCCTGGCGCGTGAGTTTGCCGACACCCACGTGCAGGGACAGGCGCAGGTGGGTTTCCTCTACCCGGACACCGGTCGGGTCTGGTCAGATGACCCACGCGATGAGATAGAACGGCTGCCCGAAGACTGGGTCGAGACCAAGGACAACGCCCTGCAGGTGAAACGCACCCATCGTGACCGGCTGCCCGAACTGGTGCATCTGGATGGCGCCGGCGTCAAGACCCAAAACGGCCAGCGTTTCTTCTATGTGCGGGCGCCCTTCACCTTCTGTATGAATCCGCAGTGCCGCACCACCTACGGCGGACGCCAGAAGTCCGACTATGGCAAGTTGGCCACTCTGGCCGCCGGCGGGCGCAGCACCGCAACCACCGTGCTCAGCCTGGCGACACTGGACGCGCTGCGCGGTGATCTTGCACTCAAGCCGGAAGCGCGCAAACTGCTCAGCTTCACCGATAACCGGCAGGACGCCTCCCTCCAGGCCGGCCACTTCAACGATTTCGTTGAAGTGGGGATGCTGCGCGCCGCGCTCTACCAGGCGGTGCTGACCGCGGGCGATGCCGGCATTCCCCATGAAGTGCTGCCGCAGCGGGTCTTCGATGCCCTGGCGCTGCCCCTGGAAGATTACGCCAAAGACCCCACGGTCGAGTATTTCGCCCGAGAGGAGACCGACCGCGCCCTGCGCGAGGTCATCGCCTATCGCATCTACCAGGACCTGGAACGCGGCTGGCGCGTCACCGCCCCCAACCTGGAGCAGAGCGGCCTGCTGCGCATCGAATACAAGTCGCTGCCCCAGTTGGCAAGTGATGAGGCCAAATGGGCGGACAAACACCCCGCTTTGGCCACGGCTACCCCCACTGCCCGCATCGAGGTCGCCAAGGCGCTGCTGGACTATCTGCGCCGGGAACTGGCGATTCGCGTGGACTATCTCGACCCTCTCCGACAGGAATCACTGCGCCAGTTGAGCAGCCAGCGGTTGAAGGAACCGTGGGCCATCGACGAGAACGAGAAGATGACGCGCAGTTTCGCCGCCTTCCCGCGGCGCCGGCGTGAGCAGGAGAGCGGCGAGTTTGTCTACGTTTCCGCCGCTGGCGCCATCGGCCTCTATCTGCGGCGGCCCAGCACCTTTCCCACCTACGGCCAGAAGCTGACCGTGGCCGAAACAGAGACCATCATTCAACAGTTGTTCCAGACCCTACAGCGCGCCGGTCTCGTGGAGCCAACCGACCCACCCAAAGACAAGCAAGAACTGCCCAGCTACCGGGTGCCGGCAGCGTGCATGGTCTGGAAAGCCGGCGATGGGACAGAGCCGCTGCGTGACGTGACGCGCATGACCCGCGCCCCCCGCACCGGCAGCCAGGTGAATCCCTACTTTGTGAACTTCTACCAGCAGCCCGCCGTCCGGCTGCGCGGGCTGCGCGCCAGGGAACACACGGCGCAGGTGCCGTCGGAAATGCGCATCGACC
>JAPKMV010000861.1 GCA_026645635.1 Caldilineaceae bacterium | reverse complement strand
CCCAAATCGACATAGGCCATGCCGCCAATGGGCAGGCGACGCGCCAGCAGCCCCAGATAGATGACGCCCAGCAGCACCCCGACCAGCCCAAAGCAGAACCAGAGCAGCAGCGCCGCCAGCGGATTGGCGACGGTGACAATCGTGGCGTTTACCGGCGCGCCAACCGGCCCCAACGTGGGCACATGCAGCACCGCGCCGCTCACCAGCCCGTCGGCCAGATTGGTGTACTGGCCGATCTCGCGCACACTCACCGCAAACTGGTCGAACATCATTTGCAGGTCAATCCTTCCATGCCGGCAGCGGTGGCGTAACTCTCCGCCAATGCGTTGAAGATCGGCGCCACGCCGAAGCGCGGCCCCAGCCACAGCATCAAGTCCAGCAGCAGCGGAATGATCAGCAATTCAATCCGCCAGCCCAAGAAGCGATATCCGGCAGACAAACAGTCAATGATACTCAACCTGAACCAACTTGCGCTCGCACAAAAACTCGATTCTCAACCATGCGCCAACTCAGTTTCTGGCTTGGCTCTAAACTTGGTTATTATACCATGCAGCCAGTGGAAACAGAATTCCGCAGGTGCTTTTTGGAACGTGTGTTCGTGCACCAGCGCCCCAGCCCACAAGGGAACAGCGCGCGCACCGACAACGTTGAAATGACGGGACAACAACTGCAACCGACGTGCTACGGAAGCACATCACCCTATCGACGAGGATTGCCATGACCAAGTTTGTCATCGAAGGCGGCCACCCGCTGACGGGCAGCATTCGCCCGGTGGGCAACAAGAACGCGGCGCTGCCCATGCTCGCCGCGTGCCTGCTGTCCGACGAACCCGTGACGCTGCACAACCTGCCGCTCATCGGCGATGTGCGCACCATGCTGCGCATTCTGGAGGAAATGGGCGTCGAGATCAGCCAGCGCGGCGCCTCGGTGACGCTCTGCGCGCGCAAGGTGAACACCAGCGCGCCGGACGCCCGCCTCTTCAGCCAGATTCGCGGCTCGCTGACGCTCATGGGGCCGCTGCTTGGACGCTCCAATCGCTTCCTGGTGGACACTGCCGCCGGCGGCGACGACATCGGCCGCCGCCGCATCGACACGCACCTGCAAGTGCTGGGCGGGCTGGGCGTCTCCCTCCACCACAACGGCAAATTCGAGCTGGTGGCCGACGGCGGTCTAGTGGGCGGCGATATCCTCCTCGACGAAGCATCGGTCACCGCCACGGAGAACGGCATCATGGCGGCGGCGTTGGCTCACGGCACCACCATCCTGCGCAACGCAGCCAGCGAGCCGCACGTGCAGGACCTCTGCCGGATGCTGACGCGCATGGGCTGTCCCATCGAAGGCATCGGCAGCAACACGCTGGTGATCCACGGCCAGAAGCGGCTCCACGGCTGCGAGGCGCATGTCAGCCCGGATTATGTCGAGATCGGCAGCTACATCGGCCTGGGCGCGATCACACCGGGCGAGCTGCGCATTGTGGGTGTCGTGCCGGAGCACCTGCGCATGATGCAGATGGTCTTTGTCGACCGCCTGGGCGTGCGCATGCATCTGGAGGATACGCCTGACGCGCCCCCCGACGAGCGCTACACCCTGGTCATCGAAGCCGAGCAAGAATTGCGCGTGCGCGCCGATTTTGGCGGCGCGGTGCCCAAGATCGACGACGCGCCCTGGCCTGCGTTCCCGCCCGACCTGATGAGCATCGCGTTGGTGACGGCCACACAGGCGCTGGGGACAGTCATCGTCCACGAGAAGATGTACGAAAGCCGTCTTTTCTTCGTCGATAAGTTGATTGCGATGGGTGCACAAATCATCCTGTGCGACCCACACCGGGTGGTCATCGTCGGGCCGAGCCAGTTGGTGGGGCACCATGTCACCAGCCCAGACATCCGCGCCGGCATGGCGTTGGTGTTGGCCGCGCTGGCGGCGCGGGGCGTCACCACCATCGACAACGTGGAGCAGATCGACCGCGGCTACGAGGCAATCGACGCCAAGCTGCGCGCAGTGGGGGCGCAGATCGAGCGGGTCACGGCGTAGGCAGAGTGCGTGGTTCGTGTTACGTGTTGCGTGTTACGTGGCAAGGCGGTACGCAACACGCAACACGCAACACGCATCACGCATCACGCAGCAGTCCACCCTAGCGCACCCGCCAGATTTCGTAGAGCGGCGCGCCGTCGCGCTGGGTGAACTGCTGCTCGAGCACCGGCGTGCGTCCGGTTGCCGCGGCTGCGGCCAGGAATGCCTCGCGCCGCCCCTGGAAGACCGTCGCGTCCGGCGCGCGCAGCAGATAGGTGTTGTCGGGATTCTCCAGAAACGGTGCAAGGCGTGGGGCGAAGGCTGCGTCGGGC
>JAPKMV010000860.1 GCA_026645635.1 Caldilineaceae bacterium | reverse complement strand
GTAAATTGCTGGACGATCTCGACTGCCATCGTCTATTCGCTTTGGATTCCGATTCGTAAGGCTCCGATAGCGGCGCCGTCCCAGGGAGCGGCGGTGACGGGTTTGGCGCGGAAGGTCGCCTCGATCTCGTTCCAGTCGGCATCCAGTTCCTGCGCCGGCGCCGCTTCCTGTTCCCCGCCTGCGGTGACCAGCAGTTGCACGTCCTGGGCCTCTGCGGTCGTGGCGCGTTTCCCGCGCGCTATCACCGTGACCACTTCGGGGAGGTAGCCGGCCAGGCTGGGCGCGGCGATGAGATACTCATCTTTCTTGCCCGCCTCGCCGGTCGTCACGTAGGAGTCGCCGTCGTCGGGCAGTCCGTCGGCCACGGCCGCCGCGTTGGTGTCGGCATTGACCCTTGTCCACTGGGTGATCGAGCCGTTGGCCGTCACCGGCGCCCACAGCAGGGCGCGGTAGGGCGGCTCGGCATCCACGATGTCGCCTTCGGTCAGGCTTTCGATCACGAGATCGTCCACGTAGGTGCCTGCGCCCCATTCGCCCATCGGCCAGTATTCGTCAGAATGGGTGACGTTCCACTCGTCGCCGAACCAGTAGACGCCCGTGATGGTGTCGAGCAGTTCGGTGTCGTTGGCGCGATAGATGCGCGTGTCGCCGGTCCATGTCAGCAGCTTCTGACCGTTCAGGTAGAAGGAGACATGGCCGTCAACCTCGGCGATCTTGACGGCGATGCCGGCAATCTTCCAGGCGGCGGGCGATGCGATGAAGAGCGCGTCCGAAACAGGGGCGATGGGGTAGCGATACGCGGTGTCGCTTTCCTCGAAGCCGGCCATCAACTGCAGCCGTCCGAATTCCGGCTCCCACATGATGCACAGCGGCGCAAAGCCGATGGCCACCGTGACGATGGGCAGCCGGCCCAGCGCCTTGACGCCGCCTTGCCGCAGCGCACAGACTGAGCGGGCGGCCGCAGCCGTGAATGAGCGGCCGAACGCGCCGCCCGTGTGCTGGTAGCCGTAGGCGCCGCTCTTGGCGACACTGGCGATGGTGGGCGGGGAGGCCCCGCCAATTGTGTCCAGGCGTGTGACGCTGCGGTTCTCCGCGCCGAATGTTCCTTGCCGGATGATGGCCATAATGACTCCTGCCCGCCTACTCGATGACGCTCTGCAGCCCGATGCGCAGCGCCGTGATGCCTTCGGCGTCCCAGGGACTGGCGTCGGGCTGCGCGGCGAAGGTGGCCTCGATTTCTCCCCAGTCGGCGGGCAGATACTGCGGGGCGGCGAGACCCGGCGTGCTGTCCACCCAGACGCCCAGGCTGACCTGGTTCTCCGCCGCTTCCAGCGAGGCGCGCTTGCCGACGGCGATCACGGTCACGAACTCCGGGCGGTAGCCGGCGAGGTCGAGCGCGGCGGGAATGTACTGATCCACTTTGCCATCGGTTGCGGTGGCGACATAGGACGTATCGCCGTCATGCGGGCTGTCGCCGACCGCTTCCGCGTTCGTGTCCGCGCCGACCTTTGTCCATTGGGTGACGGCGCCGTCCTGGGCCGCAGTCGTCCACAGCAGCGCGTAGTAGGGCGGCATGGCGTCCACGGCGTCGGCGTCGGTCAGGGCGTCGATGGTCAGGTCATCGACGAGCGTGCCGGCGCCCCACACGCCGGTGGGCGAGTAGGTCCCGGTGAAGATGACGTTGCCTTCGTCGCCGAACCAGTAGACGCCGTTGATGGTGCTCAGCGGCGTGGTCGTCTCTGGCGCAAAGATGCGCGTGTCGCCGCTCCAGGTGAGCAGCTTGCGCCCTTCCAAGTAGAACGAGACGTAGCCTGCGGACCCGTCGATCTTGGCGGCGATGCCCGCGATCTTCCAGGCAGTCGGCGCCTGCGCAAAGAACTCGTCCGACGCGGCGGCAATCGGATAGCGGTAGGCTTTGGTGTTTTCCTCGAAGCCGGCCATCAGGCGCAGTTCGCCGGCCTCCGGGACCCAGAGCACCGAAAGGGGCGTGTAGCCGACGCTGACGGTGACAATGGGCAGCCGGCCCAGGGTCTGCACGCTGCCGTGGCGGATGGCGCAGCAGGAGCGAACGGCCCCCGCGGTGAACGTGCGGCCGAACGCGCTGCCTTCGTGCTGATAGGAGCGCTGGCCGCTCTTGGCGATCTCGGCGATGGTTGGCGGGTTGACGCCGCCGCCGAATAGGTCCAGGCGGGCGGCTGAGTTGGTTTCCGCCCCAAAGGTGGCCTTGCGTGTGATGGACATGGTTGTGTTCTCCTGATGGTTAGAAATCGCCTTCAGCGGCAACCGACAGCCCGGTTGCGTTGATGGCCTGCTGTGTCCACGGTTTGTCGTCACCCGTTCGCGT
>JAPKMV010000085.1 GCA_026645635.1 Caldilineaceae bacterium | reverse complement strand
GCATCAGCGCATAGGGCATGGTCTGGTTGTTGAGGGCAAAGGTGCTGGTGCGCGGCACCGCGCCGGGCATGTTGGCCACGCAGTAATGGAGCACGCCGTCCACAAAGTAGGTCGGGTTGCTGTGGGTCGTGGGGCGCGTCGTCTCGACGCAGCCGCCCTGGTCCACCGCCACGTCTACGATCACGGCGCCGTCGCGCATCCGTGAAAGCATGGCGCGGGTGACCAGATGGGGCGCGCGCCCACCGGGGATCAGCACGGCGCCGATCACCAGGTCGGCATGGGTGACGACTTCCTCGATGTTGTACTCGTTGCTCGTGCGCGTGCGTAGACGGCCGTGGTAGATGTCGTCGAGATAGACCAGCCGGTCATGGTTGATTTCGATGATCGTGACCTGCGCGCCCATGCCCACGGCAATCTTGGCCGCGTTGGCGCCGACGACGCCGCCGCCCAGGACGGCTACGCTGGCCGGGGCCACGCCGGGCACGCCGCCCATCAGCACGCCGCGCCCGCCGTGCGGCTTCTCCAAATAGGTGGCGCCCACCTGCGTCGCCATGCGTCCGGCCACTTCGCTCATCGGTTGGAGCAGCGGCAGGTGGCCGTTGGCCGTCTGCACCGTCTCATAGGCGATGCCGGTCACGCCCCGTTCGAGCAGCGCCAGCGTCAGCTTGCGGTCGGCGGCCAAGTGGAGATAGGTGAAAAGCAGCAGGTTCTGGCGCAAATAGTGATACTCGGACTCGATCGGTTCTTTGACCTTGACCACCATCTCGGCGGACCAGGCGGACTCCGCCTCGGCGACGATGTCGGCGCCGGCCTGCCGGTATTCTTCGTCGGTGATGGCGCTGCCCAGCCCGGCGCCGCTCTGCACCAGGACGCGATGGCCGCGCCGGGTAAGCGCCTTGACCGCGCCCGGGGTCAACCCAACTCGATATTCGTTATCCTTGATCTCTTTTGGCAGACCGATCAACATGGTGCGCCTCCTTTGGCTGATTGGACTGGGAAAATGGCTGCGTTGCCAGTAGCGCCAGTGTAGCAGCACAGATGCATTCGGGCAAGCGATGCAGCCATCTCTGTAATCAATTACACCAGCGTGCGGAGGGGTTTTGACGCGCCGCGCCCGCTGTGCTACGATGGCAGGCATGGAGTGAGTCGGGCGCAGTTGCTTCCCAGGTCGTCACATGCCCATAATCAAGCGTTACCCAAATCGAAAACTGTACAACACGGAAAGCAAACACTACGTTACGCTGGAAAACATCGCGGTGATGATCCAGGATGGCAGCGACGTGCAGATCATCGACCACGAAACCGGCGAAGATCTGACCAACCTGACACTTTCGCAGATCATCTTCGAGCAGGAGAAGAAGGGGTCTGGGCTGCTGCCCCGCGCGCTGTTGACAAACCTGGTGCGCGCCAGCAACGACACCTTCGAACATGTGCGCCGCACCCTGCTCGGTGCTGGCGAGCCGGAAGATGCGCCGCCAACGGAGGCATCCCCCTTGCAGCGCCTGGATGACGTGTTGCAGGAAGTGCTGCACAGCCTGAACGTACCGACACAGCGCGACCTCAAGCAGTTGCAAGCGCAACTGGACGAGCTGAATCTGCGCATCTCCACGCTGTTGGCCGAGGAAGAAGCGCGCGCCGCATCCAGCGGTGTACAAGGCAAGCGGGCAGGCGCCCCCGAAGCCGGCAAAGACGCCGAGTGATGGCTCGCCCCCAGCGGGCGAATTGGGAAAGTCAGCGTAGATCAACCAACATGAAATCGATTTTGAAAAGCCCCACCGCCAGGAACAACGGCAACGGCGTCAACGGACATCACCATGCGAACGGGCGTGCAGTCGGCAGTTCCAGCCCGCAATCGAGCAGCCAGGCGCAGCACCACAACCGACGACCGTTGAACAAGGTCGCGCTGGTGTTGGCCGGCGGCGGCATTACCGGCGCCGTCTACGAGATCGGCGCCCTGCGCGCCATCGACGAGATGCTGGAGGGGCTGAGCGTCAACGACTTCGACATTTACGTCGGCACGAGCGCGGGCGCCCTGGTTTCCGCGCTGATCGTCAACGGGCTGACGCCCAGCGAAATCATCCAGTCGATCGACAACCAGCACCCGGAGATCGGCGGCTTCCATGTCGGCGATGTGCTGCACGCCAACTATGGGGGCTACTTTCGCCGGTTGGTGAACTTGCCGCGCGCCCTCTGGCAGATCGGCGTAAACACCATCGCCCATTCCGGCGACGTTGCGATCTCGGATCTGCTGTGGGAACTCTCCGATCTGCTTCCCAGCGGCATCTACGACGGCAACGCGCTCGAGCGTTACATGCGCCGCGTCCTGGAGATGCCGGGCCGCTGCAACCGCTTCGATTTCCTCGAAAAGCAGCTCTACATCGTCGCGACGGAGTTGGACAGCGGCAACCGTGCGGTGTTCGGCCAAGGGGGCAAAGGCGTCGTGCCGATCAGCCGCGCCGTGGCTGCGAGCAGCGCCATTCCCCTGCTCTACCGTCCGGTGCAGATTTTCGGCCGCGACTATGTGGACGGCGGTCTGCACGGTACGGCAAGTCTCGACCTGGCCATCGAAGCGGGCGCCAAGCTGGTCATCTGCATCAACCCGATGGTGCCGCTCAACGCCACCCATGCCCACCCCAACGAGTCCTACATCCGCGAACACGGCCTGCAGGCGATTCTCAACCAGACGGTGCGCACCATCTTGCATTCCAGTCTGCGCTATCACATCAAGAATCTCAAGGTCAAGTACCCGGACGTCGACATCATCCTGATCCAGCCGGGCTGGGACGACCACCGCATGTTCAACTACAACCCGATGTACTATGGCAGCCGCATGCTCCTGGTCGAACACGGGTTTGAGACGGTGACGACGGGGTTGATGAACGACTATCAGTATTACCGCCAGGTGTTGGCCCGGCATGGCGTCACGCTGCGTCCCGAACGCGCGGAACAGCAGTTGCAGTTGATGCACGCCAGCGGCGACGACCCGGAGGTCGTGCGCAAAGTGATCCTGTCCGGCAACCATGCCAGCCACCAAGACAAACCGGCGCCGCACGGGATTCGCGAGTCGCTGAGCAAACTCGAAGAAAACCTGCAACGGTTAGAGCGGCTGGTCAGTTAGTGCGTCGCGCGTGTTGTATGCGCCATGCCTGAATCAAACTCGCTCTTGCGCCAGCCATCTCACATCCGCACCTTTCTCCTTGTGGTCACAGCAGTGGCGACGCTGCTGCTGGCGGCCCTGCTCTTGGTGGCGCGCAGCCGGATCGAATGGGTGCCCGAAGACCGGGTGGCGAGCGACACCCTGGTGCCGGCGGAGTACGACGAGGGCCGCCGCCACTCCCGGCCCGAGACGCTTCCCCTGCGCACGGCGGCTGCGCTCCAGCCTGCCTCGCCGCCCCAGACCGCCACCCTCATCTGGCGCGTCGGCGTGGGCATTGTGGACGGCAGCCCGCTCTACTACAACTGGCTCATCCCGCGGCCCGGCTGGTATCTCGACTGGACGGTGCGGCAGATGCAAAGCGGCGGCTTCCTCGGCCTGGGCGGGACGAGCGCAGTTGCGGCGCCGCCTGCGCCCCTGGGCATGGAGTACACGCCCATGGTGCGGATGCGCAACGGCCGCCTCTACCCCACTACCGACCAACTGCGCGCTCTGGCCGCCAATAGCCCCGGCCTCACCTGGCTGATCGGCAACGAGCCGGACGTCATCTGGCAAGACAACACGCCCCCCGAAATCTATGCCATCGCCTATCACCGCGCCTACACCGCGGTCAAGGCGGGCGACCCCACGGCCCAGGTAGCCATCGGCGGCCTCAGCCAGATCACGCCGCTGCGCCTGACCTACCTCGACCGAGTCTGGGCGTTCTACCGGCAAGTGTACGGCGCGGACATGCCAGTCGATGTGTGGAACATGCATGCCTTCGTCCTGCGCGAGGAGCGCGACGGCTGGGGCGCCAACATCCCACCCGGCTTTGAGATCGTGCATCGAGGTCAGCTTTGGGACGTGGCCGACCACGCCAACCTGAGCCTGGTGGAGGAGCAGGTGCGCGCCATGCGCGCCTGGATGGCGGCGCACGGCCAGCAGGAGAAGCCGCTCTGGATCAGCGAGTATGGCATTCTGATGCCGCCGGAATTTGGCTTCCCGCCGGAGCGGGTCGTCGCGTTCATGGAGGCCAGCTTCGACCTGTTCACCGCGCTGCGCGACCCGGCCACCGGCTATCCCACCGACGACAACCGGCTGGTGCAGCGGTGGAACTGGTACTCTGCGCGCGACAGCCGGTTCGCCGCGGGCAACCTGTTTGACGACTACGGCGAACCAACGGTTGTCGGCGAAGCG
Organism: Caldilineaceae bacterium; assembly: GCA_026645635.1. GTDB lineage: Bacteria > Chloroflexota > Anaerolineae > Caldilineales > Caldilineaceae > Fredericiella. The sequence goes on along the minus strand of JAPKMV010000085.1, from coordinate 5,359 downwards.
ATGCGCAACTATCTTGTTGCCAACGGGCCATAAACAGCTGTTGCGTGTTACGTGCTACGTTTCTCCACGCAACACGCAACACGTAACAGCAAGACCAGGAGAGAGGAGCTCGACCATGACCGTATCATCCGCTACACCGGCGCCGCCCGCGCGCCACACCGTCAACGGCCTGCTGGATCGCCTGCCCTACTGGCTGCTGGTGGCGATGCTGCTGGGCGTGCTGATGCTGTGGCGAATCTTCACCGACGAAACCTACACTGAGATCTTCAACTACGTGGCGCGGGGCGTCGTCGTGACCGTGGTCGTCACACTGGTGGCCTTTACCGGTGCGATTGTGGTCGGGCTGCTGGTCGGCATTGCGCGCGTCTCGAAGAACCGGGTGGTTTACGAAGTGGCCACCTTCTATGTGGAGATCATCCGCGGCATTCCGATGCTCGTCCTGCTGCTCTACATCGCCTTTGTGCTGGCGCCGGCCGCGGTGCTGGTCGTCAACTGGCTGGGCGAGCAACTCCTGGCGCTGGGCTTGACGACGATAGGCGAGGCGCTCGCCGGCTTCCCCGTGCGCAACTTCGACTTTGCCGCCCGCGCCGTGATCGCCCTCATCATCGGCTACAGCGCCTTTATCAGCGAGATCTTCCGCGCCGGCATCGAGAGTATCGAGCGCGGGCAGGTGGAGGCCGCGCTGAGCCTGGGCATGACCCGCTGGCAGGTGCTGCGCCATGTCGTCCTGCCGCAGGCGATCCGCCGGGTGCTGCCGCCGCTGGGCAACGACTTCATTGCCATGCTGAAAGACTCGTCGCTGGTCTCTGTGCTCGGCGTACTTGACATTACCCAAACCGGAAAACTCTACGCAGCCAGCACCTTTCTCTACTTTCAGACCTATAACGTGGTAGCATTCCTCTACCTGTCGATGACGATCGTGTTGTCGCTGGGCGTGCGCTGGATTGAACAGCGCATGCCCCAACAGAATCGGTGAGCGTCTACGCCGCGTGCGGGAACAGGCGAGCCGTGCGCGTCGTTGATGAAGGGGCAACCTGACAGGGTGACCGGCGTCATGCCCTGCTCCTTTTTCACGCAAATAAACATAAGCCAAACGGAGGTATTACTTTGCAGCAAAAAACCCTAAAACTACTTTCCTGGATGCTCATTCTGAGTCTCCTGGCTGCGGCGCTGCCCGGCGTGGCGCTGGCAACCGAGCCGCCCGTCGTGGCGCAGACAGCGCCGTCCGACGCGCTGAGCGCCGATGCGCTGGCCAACGCCACCTACGAGTCCGTGTTGGCCAACGGCCCGGTGCAACTGGTCGATGGCAAGTATGAAGACACGGCGAACCAGATCGTCGTCGTGCTGGTCGATCAGCCCCGCGCCTATGGCACGCTCGACGGGCAGGAAGTCGCTGCCGTGCTGATCGGCGAGAACGGCGGCGGCAGCGGCATCTTCACCAGCCTGGCGATTGTCGCGGAGCAGGACGGCGCGCCCGTCAACATCGCCACGACGCTGCTGGGCGACCGCGTCAACGTCTTTTCGATGGAAATCGCCGACGATCAGGTCACGCTCGTTGCGCTGACCCAGGGGCCGAACGATCCCATGTGCTGCCCCACGCAGATCGTGCGCCAGTCCTACACACTGGACGGCGCCACGCTGACCGCGGGCGAAGGCACGGTGATCGGCAGCGTGCCGCAGGTCTCCGTTGAGAACGCGCCGGGCGGCTACACCCAGACCATCGTCCCGCCCGCAGCCTATCAGGCGGACGTGCCCGGCGGCCCGATCGGTGCGCCGGCCCACGTGCTCCTCTCCTTCGGCGCCGACGACCCGACCGTTGCCCGGGAAAACGGCGCATTCTCCATCGCCGTCTATCCGGTGGACGCGTATGTGCAGCTCTTCCAGGAGAATGGCGACCTGACCGTCGCCAGCGCCATCGCCGAACTGCAGGCGCTGCTGGCGAGCCGCCCGGACGAGCCGGCGCCGCCGCTCCCGATCCTGCCGCCGACCGTGGGCCAAAATGATCTGGCCGCGCAGGTGCGCTACATCGACGGCGACAGCTTTGCCGGTGTACGCTTCCTGGGCCGCACGGTGCTGGATGTCAGCCCGGTGTTGAATGGCCAGGTGCGCTACTACTTCCAGGGTCTGACCAACGACAACCAGTATCTGATCGTGGCCAGCTCGAACCTGGAGACCACGGCGCTGCCCAGCGAGGCCGCCGCCGACGCTGCGGTCGATCTGGCCGGAGCCACCACAACCATCAACGAGAGCAGCGACGACCAGTGGACGCCGTCGCCCAGCGTGCTCGATTCGATTGTCGAGTCGGTGGTGATCGCAGCCGGCGCCAGCAGCCTGACGCCCGATGCGCTCTACAACATGACCTACCAGTCGATCCTGGCGCCCGAAGGCGAGGTCACGCTGGTCGACGGCCAGTATGAGGACACGGCGAACCGCATCACCGTGAGCCTGGCGCCCGCGCCGATGGCGTTCGGCACGATCAACGACCAGAGCGCGGCGGCCGTGCTCACCGCCGAAAATGGCGGCGGCAGCGGGATGTTTGTCAACCTGGCGGTCGTGCTCGACCAGGACGGCACGCCCGTCAATGTCGCGCTGACGACGCTGGGCGACCGCGTCAACGTCACCCATCTGGAGATCACGCCCCAGGGCTACATCGCCGTGGACATGGTGGCGCAGAGCGCCAGCGACCCCATGTGCTGCCCGACGATGCCGGCCACCGTGGTCTACCAGTTGTTCGGCAAACAGTTGATTCCCGTGGCGCAGGTCTCGGCCACCATCACGCCGGGCGCCGCCGCCGAATCGGTGAGCGCCACGATCATCCAGCCTGTGCCCTACGACAACTCCATGCCGCCGGGCGCGCAGGGCCAGCCGAAGCATCCCACCTGGGCCTTCAACGGCGACGACCCGACCACGGCCATGAACGAGAACAAGGGCTACACCGCCCTCTACAACGCCGCTGCTTTCCAGAAGATGTGGGATGATGCCGGCGACCCCTATGTGAGTGACGCCCTGGCCGCGCTCGAAGGCTATCTGGCCGACCGGCCGGCGGAACTCGACGGTGAAATTGCCTTCCTGCCGATGCAGCCTGCGGTCAATGACTTCACGGCGCAGCTTGGCTATGTGGACCTGGCCAATGGCGGCTCCGGGATGCGCTGGGTCACGCGCTTCGTCCAGGATGCCTCGCCGGTCATGAACTGGCAATTGCGCTATGCGTTCCAGGGTTTGACCGCCGATGGCCGTCTGATCTCGGCCTTGATCCCGGTGACGACGACGGTGCTGCCCAACAGCAATGAAGAGATTCCGGCGGAGGTGCAGGATCTCGTCAACACGGACTACGCTGCCTACCAGGCTCAGGTTGTGAGCGAGTTGAACGGCCTGACCCCCGCCGACTTCACGCCCGGCCTCGACGCGCTGGATGCGATGATGGCGTCGATCCTGGTCGAACAACTGGCCAACACCCTGGTGCCCAACGTGCTCGCCAACATGACCTATCAGACCGACCTCATACCGGCTGGCGAGGTGACGCTGGTCGACGGCGCGTACAGTGAACCGGCTGCGCCCGGCTCGGCCAGCATGAACCAGGTTACGCTGCTGCCTTCGCCGATTGCCTACGGCGTGCTCAACGGCAACTGGTCGGCTGCGGTGCTCCTGGCCGAAAGCGGCGGCGGCAGCGGCACATTCATCAACCTGGCCGTGGTGGAAGACGTCAACGGTGTCCCGACGAACACGGGCGTGGCGCTTCTGGGCGACCGCGTCCAGGTCAACAGCATGGCGATCGTCGAAGAGATGATCTACATTGACATGCTGACCGCGGGGCCGGACGATCCCGCCTGCTGTCCCACCCAGGCCGTGCAGCGCGTCTACGCCTTCCAGGATGGTGTGCTGCAGATGGTAAGCGAGACGGCTGCCACGCCGGCCACCGCGGAAACCTCCGCGCCGGCAGCCGGCGAGCTGACCGCCAACCCGTGGGTCTGGCAGCAGACGCAGATGAACGACGACTCGGTCAAGCAGCCGGCCACGCCGGGCGCCTTCGTGCTCACGCTGGCGGCCGACGGCCTGGCTTCGGCGACGACCGACTGCAACACCTTCAGCGGCAGCTACACGACGGAGGGCAATCAGATCACCATCGAACTGCCCGTGACCACGATGATGGCCTGCCCGGAGGGCGCGCAGGAACAGGAGTTCATCACCGACTTGACCAGCGTCATCTCCTATCTCTTCGCCGACGGCAACCTGGTGCTCGAACTGCCTTTCGACAGCGGCGGCATGAGCTTCGCGCCGGGCGAATGATCTCCCAGTAGAGATACCCAACTTCACAATTCACCATTCACCATTCATAATTTGAAATTGTGAATGGTGAATGGTGAAGTATGAATTGTGAAGTAAACCACCCACCCACACCCATGCCCGCACCTGACCAGAATTCAGATGAACTCAACAGTCAGCTCCGTCAGATGCGCGGGTTGATCTATGGCAATTGGAACACCTGCATCACTTCTGCGTTTGCCGAACTGAACCTGGCGGATCTTCTGGCTGGGGGCGAGCGCACGGTGGATGCGCTGGCGCACGCAACGGGCACCGACGCCGATGCACTCCAGCGCTTTCTGCGCTGCGCGGCGGGGCTGGGTCTGGTGGCCTGGCAGCGCAAAACGCAGACCTATCGCCTGGCGCCTCTAGGTGAACTGCTGACCAGCGACCATCCCCACAGCCAGCGCGCGGCGGCCCAACTCAACGGCGCCGACTACCGCTATCAGCCCTGGGGGCGGCTGGTCGAAATCCTCCGGCAAGGTAGCAGCCGCGGCATCTCGCCCACGGCGGAACAGGGTTCGCTCGCCTACCTGGCCGACCATCCTGCGCAACTGGCCGTCTTCCACCGCGCCATGACCGACCTGTCCACCACCGACAACGCGGCCCTGGCCCGCGCCTACGACTTCAGCCGCTGCACTCACCCCGCGGTGACGGGAACGCTCTTCGACCTGGCCACAACGCTGCCCACCATGACCGACGCCGACATGAGCGACTTTGCGGGGCGGCTGCACCTGCACGCCGGCGACTTCTTCCAATCTGTGCCCGCCGGCGCCGACTGCTATGTGCTCAAGAATGTGATCCACAACTGGCCGGAGGATCGCGCCCTGCGCCTCCTGGAGAATGTGCGCGCCGCGCTGCTGACCGCACCGCACGGCATGGCCAAGCGGCTGCTGATCATCGAATACCTGCTCGACGACGGGCCGAGCGTCGCCGCCTGGCTCGACCTGAACTTCCTGGTACTGGTCGATGGCCGCGAACGCACCCTGGAGGAGTATCGCGATCTCGGCGCCCGCGCCGGGCTGACGCTGCTACAGGCGATCCCCACGCCGATAGG
>JAPKMV010000859.1 GCA_026645635.1 Caldilineaceae bacterium | reverse complement strand
AAGCCCAGGGCCAGGGCGGCGAGACCCGCCACGATCCAGGCCAGCACGTTGGTGTTTGTCGCCGGCGCCGGTGCGGTAGCCACGGCGGCGGCCTCGGCGGTCACCGGGGCGCTGCCCAGGGCCTGCGGCGTGCGGCTGGCGGTGGTCAGGGCGTAGACGGCGCCCGTCTGCCCGCTCACCGGCAGCAGCTCGGCCATCGCCTGCTGCGTGTCAGCGGCCAGGAGGCTCCAGCTGCCCGCGCCGTTGGTGGTCATCGCCACACCCACCGGCGACTGGTGGTACTCGCTGCTGCCGTAGACGTAGCTGGTCGCCACGTACATCACGTCGAGCTGCGCCGGGTCGATGCTCAGCGCATCCACTTTCAGGCGAGAGCCGGGAACCAGGCCCAGGCCATCATTCGCCAGCGTCCAGGTTGCGCCGTCACGGCTGCTCAGCAGACCGCGGTCGGTGGTGCCGACATAGACAGTGGCCGGGTAGCTGTTGGCGACCGCCAGGGCGGTGGGCGTGCTGCCCAGGTTCTCCACCAGATTCCATTCCAGGCCGCCGTTCTCGGCGCGGTACAGGTTCATCGGCGTGCGCACGAAGGCCAGACCGGCGCCGGTGTTGTCGGTGGCAATCTGCACCACCGGCTCGCTCAGCGGCGTGTGGCCGCCGGCAATCATGCTCGTGCCCACGTCGCGCAGGCGGAAGACGCCCGCCGTGTCGGCGCCGGCATAGACGATGCGGTTGACGCTGTCCACGGCCAGGGCGGTGACGCCGCCGACAAACTCATCGGTCAGCGGGACGCGGGTCCAACCCTTGCCGCTGTCGGTGCTGCGGTAGACCGTCAGGTCGTTGGCAGCGCCGATGTAGAGCGTGCCGGGCCGGGCGCTGTCCACCGCCACTGCGCCGACAATCACGCTAGCCGGCGTGTTGACCTGGCGCCACTCACCGGGGCGGCCGGCGAACAACTGGCCGCCGTCGACGGCGTAGTTGATGGCGGCGGCATGATTGGCGGCGGCATAGGCGCGCACATTCTCCAGGTTCGCCTTGACCGGGGTCTCCGTGCGCACATCCAGGGCGCTGACCAGACCCGCGGAAACGGCGACGATGAGAATTGCGGTTGTGATAATGAAGAAAGCCTTGCGCATCATGATTTTACCTCCATCGACTGGGCGCTCTTGGCGCCGATTGACTGACTGCCCCCAGTGTAGCGGCATCCTCGCATCGCTGTTGGACATCTCTGACCTAAGATTCAGACCGAATTCCTACGCTCTCGGTCTTGCCTGACAGTTGCCTCTCCTCGACTCTCAGGCTATCCGGTGACGCTGCACCGGTGCGCTTTGTTCTGGACTTCTGTGTTGGCTTCAGTGTAGAGGATCTCGCTGCTGGGCACGTTGACCGATTGCACTGTCCTCCTGTGATCCAGCGCACACGGGGGCAATTTCAGTTGCGGGCAAGACAGCACTACAGCGGATTTGGAAAGGAACGGATACTGCGTCCACATAGGAATGTCTTTGCGGTATCCGCTGTTTTCTCCATCCGTTGTAGTCATCCTGCCCCAGCGTAAAGTAGCCCCCCCCCTACACACCGGGCGTATTTCAAGTTGGGGGCGCAAGAACCCGGATCGCGAAGGATGCGAAAGGTGCGAAAGACACGAAAGATGACGGCGCTTTCGTGTCTTTCGCACCTTTCGTGGCTATCGTGTTCCAAACATCTTCGCCCCCAGCGTAAAGTAGCCCCCGCGCGAGCAGCGACGGCAGACAGCGCTGATCGACCACTATCGGCGGATGATGGTGCGCCGGGCAGAGTGACATTTCCGGTCAGCGCGAACAAACAACATTTTCCCTTCACAACTTCTTCATACCGTCTCGCTAAGCTGCCCACAGCAGTTCAGCAGCGCACTTATGTGCTCAACAGAGTGAACGTGAAGGAGAATCAGCTATGGCCACTGTCGCCGTTCGTCCCCGCCGCCGCCGTCCCATGTCGCGCACCCAACTGGTGCGGCGCATCGTACAGGCGAGTTTCTTGGGCTTTATCATCTTTGCCGCCCTGCGCCACAACTTGTTCGAGGAGGCCACCGCAGCGTCGATCGATGCGCTCTGTCCCTTTGGCGGCGTCGAGACCCTGTGGACCTGGATCACGACCGGCGCGTTCGTGCCCAAGACGCATCCGTCCAACTTTGTGCTGCTCGTCGGCCTGCTGTTCGCCACCATCGCCAGCGGCGCGGCCTTCTGCGGCTGGATCTGCCCCTTCGGCACGCTGCAAGACGTGCTGACCTGGTTGCGCGAACGCACGCGCATACCGGCCGTCCACATGCCGGAGAAGCTGGATCGCTGGCTGCGCTATGGGCGCTACGTCACCC
>JAPKMV010000858.1 GCA_026645635.1 Caldilineaceae bacterium | reverse complement strand
GCGTGGCGCCATATGTCCCGGCCGCGCCGGCCGGCGCCTATGCCGTCGATCTGCCGGCTCCCGAAGAAGTGGAGATCGGCCATCTGGCGGTCTATGCCGTGGACGCGCCGACCAAGGAGCGCTGGCTCGTCACGGTGATCGAGGTGCTGTCGCCGGTCAACAAGGTGAGCAAAGACGGGCGGCAGAAGTATCTGGAGAAACGCGCCGAACTGCTGGGCAAGCGCATCAGCCTGGTCGAAATTGACCTGCTGCGTGCGGGCGAACCGCTGCCCATGACAGGCGCTGCCCCGCGCAGTGACTACCGCGTCGTCGTAGCACGCGGATGGCAGCGCCCGCGCGCCTATGTCTATCCCTGCACCTTGCGCGAACCGCTCCCGGACTTTCCGCTGCCGCTGCAGCGCCGTGAGGCGGAGCCGCTGGTTCCGCTCAACGCCACCTTGCACGACCTCTACGCAAGGGCGCGTTACGATCTGGAACTTGACTACACCCTGCGGCCCAAGCCGCCGCTGCGCGCGGAAGACGCCGAGTGGGCACAGCAGTTGGTGCGCGCAGATCAACACGGTGAGGGGGTGAGCGGGTGAATATCAGTGAAATAGGCCGGTGGATGATGCTTGCCGGCGGCGCGCTCTTTGTGATGGGCGTGCTGTTCTGGCTAGGCGGACGGCTGCCCTGGTTCGGCAACCTGCCCGGCGACATCGTCGTCAAGCGCGACAACTTCACGCTCTACATGCCGCTGGGCACGATGCTGCTGCTCAGCGTGCTGCTGACCATCGTGCTCAACATAATCGGGCGCTTCTTCCGCTGACCCCGCACGCCCCGCCCCATCGCAAGCCACGCTATCAGCGTGACCGCGCCCGCCCTTCGCACCAACAATACCATCACCGTAGGTGCGGTTTTCAACCGCACGAAGCCCCATCCGCACCGCGCCCGCCCTTCGCACCAACAATGCCATCACCGTAGGTGCGGTTTCCAACCGCACAAAGCCCCAACCGCACCGCGTCCGCCCTTCGCACCAACAATGCCATAAAAATTCCCCCTAGACAACGCAGCTTTTCCATGATACCATTGCGCATGGTACCGGTACCATACAGCGCCGGTCGCCACCAACGTTCCGATCATTGTCTTTGACACCACTCACACTGTGCACCAGGCGCCGCGCAACGCGCCTGGGCGAGGAGCAGCGCAATGGCCACCACCACAGCCGCGTCCGTTCTGGCCGCCGACGGCGTCGATCCGTCCCGCGTGCCGCAGCGCATCCTGTACACCGGCGCGCAGATGCCGGCCATCGGGCTGGGCACCTTCGGCTCGGACCATGCCGCGGGCGAGGCGGTGGCGGCGGCGGTCAAAGATGCAGCCATGGTCGGCTATCGCCACTTCGACTGCGCCGCGGTTTATGGCAACGAACATCTGATCGGCGCGGCGCTGCAAGCGGTGATGGCCGAGGGCGTGGGCCGCGAGGAACTCTGGATCACCTCCAAACTCTGGAACGACAAACACGCCGAGGCGGATGTGATCCCGGCGTTCCGCAAGTCGCTGGCTGACCTGCGTCTCGACTATCTCGACCTGTACCTGATCCACTGGCCCTTTCCCAACCACCACGCCCCCGGCGTCGACGTGACCGCGCGCGACCACAAGGCGCAGCCCTACATCCATGACAATTTTATGAAGACGTGGCGGCAGTTGGAGAAGCTGGTCGATCTGGGCCTGGTGCGTCACATCGGCACATCGAACATGACCATCCCCAAACTGGAACTGTTGCTGCGTGACGCGCGCATCAAGCCGGCGGTCAACGAAATGGAGCTGCACCCCCACTTCCAACAGCCGGAACTGTTCGACTTTGTGCGCGCCCACGGCATCGAACCCATCGGCTACAGCCCCATCGGCTCGCCGGCGCGGCCGGAGCGCGACCGCACACCGGAAGACAGCGTGGACATCGAGGACCCGGTGATCGTGCGGATTGCTGAACGGCTCGGCGTGCATCCAGCCGTCGTCTGCGTCAAATGGGCGGTGCAGCGGGGACAGACGCCGATTCCTTTCTCTACCAACCGCCGGAACTACCTGGCCAATCTCCAGGGGGTGGTCGGCGAGCCGCTCACGGATGCAGACATGGCGGCCATCGCAAGCATCGACCGCGGCTGTCGATTGATCAAGGGCCAGGTGTTCTTGTGGAAACCGGGGCAGGATTGGCGGGATCTGTGGGACGAGGATGGGGTGATCAAGGAGTAATTGACAATTGACCGTTGATAATTGTTAATGATCAATTGTCAATTACTAATGAAATTCTTTGGGGGACAATCATATGAAGATGCGTGGTGTTTTGCTGCCGGGTGGGCGGCGGGTGGAATT
>JAPKMV010000857.1 GCA_026645635.1 Caldilineaceae bacterium | reverse complement strand
CCCCCTCACCCTTTCAGGTATCGATACTTCAGACGAAATCACGCCGTCAGTTCAGATAATTCCCCGGATTGTAGGGAACGCCGCCGTAGCGCACCTCGAAGTGGAGATGCGGGCCGGTGCTGTTGCCGGTGTTGCCCATCGTGCCGATCTGCGCGCCTTTGCCCACGGTCTCGCCGGGCGACACGAAGATGCTGTTCAGATGGGCGTAAAGGGTCGAGAAGCCATTGCCGTGGTCGATGATCACGTGGTTGCCGTAGCCGCCATTCCAGCCGCCGCCCGCCACTACCACGTAGCCGGCATCCGCCGACGTGACCGGTGAACCCACCCAGCCGACAATGTCGATGGCCGGATGGCCGCCCCAGTAGCCCTGGCTGACATAGCCGGCCGCCGGCCAGCCAAAGTTGCCTGACCCCTGCGGGGCATTGGCCGGGGCTGCTGCACGACGTGCGGTCGATGTCCCGGCGCCGGCGCTGGCGACAGCGAAGGGTCGCGACCCACCAGGCACCACGATCTCGCGGCCCACGACGAGCGGGGTGTCCAGATTGGAAATCTGATTCCCTGCATAGCCGACAATGTCATCCATTGCCACTTCATATTTTTGCGCCAGGGCCGAGAGCGTTTCACCCGGCTTGACCACATGGAGCACGCCATCCACAGGAAGGATGCGCAGTTCATCGCCGATGCTGAGCCGGTCAGGGTTCTGCTCGATGTTGCTGTTCGACCACATCAGCGTCTCCGGCTGGAGGCCATACCGTGCGGCAATGCCCAGGACAGTGTCGCCTGCCTTGACGGTGTAATAGCTGACTTCCTGGCGCGGGGCTTCCTGCTGCGCCTTCTTTTCCACCAGGTTGAACACCAGGTTGCGCCGCAGCGATTGGGTGTCGAAGAGTGCAGCCGCGTCTTGCGGTGTCGTGGCGAGGCTGGCAAGCGCCGGCGCGCCGGCTGCGGGCGTCGGCTCCAGCGAAAGCTCCCACTCCGGCAGCTCCACCTGGCTCAACGCCAAGACGACGGCGGCGATCAACAATACAGAGAGGTGCCCCGCCAGGCGCAACGGCGTCACATGGTCAGCCAGCGTATGTTGAAGTTGCGTCTGCAAGTTGTTGATCGCCCGGGTAAACGCATCGCTGCCAGCGGCGATGCGACTTTGCGGCGCCGGCTGATAGAGTTCCCGCATTGGGAACATCGCGGTGCGGCTAACCATAACCGGCTGTTCACCCTGCACGGATTGACCGGTGGCGTAGTATTGTGAGGTATGCGGTATGTAAGGGGGACGAGAAAAACGATTTTCGGGCTTGTCTGGCTGGCCGAACTCCCCTTCCGCAGAAGGCGAAAGCCCCGAACTTGCCTCAGTCGTCATATAGTCTGCTCCATGTACTGAATCTGGAAGATTCCAGACTCAAATGCCTGGGTGAGCGTTACTGGATTTGCCTCTCCTATCTCATCCGACAATGACGACGATTGTAGCACCGTGCACGGGGTTTGCCAAGTCCCCTGTTGCCCGTAGAGAGGGGAAAAATGAACGATCTCCGCTGCATTAGCGGAGATCGTGTGGTTTTCGTAGGATTTGCGTATGCTTTGTTGCGTTGACAACGCCGATCAGCGTTTGGTAAGCGTTTCGAGGAACTCGCGGTTATCGCGCGTCCGGCTCATCCGTTCGATGATCGGTAGAATGGCTTCACCGCCGCCGCCCATGGCGTCGATCATGCGGCGCAGCGTGTAGACCTTGGAGAGGGTCTCGGCGTCGAGCAGCTTCTCTTCGGCGCGGGTGCCGCTGCGCTCGATGTCGAAGGCTGGGAAGATGCGCCGCTCCGAGAGTTTGCGGCTCAGGTGCAATTCCATATTGCCGGTGCCCTTGAACTCTTCGTAGATGACATCGTCCATGCGGCTGCCGGTGTCGACCAGACAGGTTGCCATGATCGTCAGGCTGCCCCCTTCTTCCAGGTTGCGGGCGGCGCCGAAAAAGTGTTTGGGCGGGTAGAGTGCAGCCGGGTCCATACCGCCGGAGAGGGTGCGCCCGGACGGCGGTACTGTGAGGTTATAGGCGCGCGCCAGCCGTGTGATGCTGTCCAGCAGGATGACGACATCCTTGCGCCCTTCGACCAGCCGTTTGGCCCGTTCCAGCGCCATCTCGGCCACGCGCACATGATTCTGCACGGGTTCGTCGAAGGTGCTGCTGACTACCTCAGCCTCCACCGAGCGATCCATGTCCGTCACTTCTTCGGGGCGCTCGCCGATCAACACCACCATCAGATGCACATCTTTATAGTTTGTGGAGATGCCGTTGGCGATACGTTTGAGGATCGTCGTCTTGCCGGCTTTGGGCGGGCTGACGATCAAACCGCGCTGCCCAC
>JAPKMV010000856.1 GCA_026645635.1 Caldilineaceae bacterium | reverse complement strand
GTGGCCGAGGCACTGGCCAACCTGGCGCAAGGCTCCCACATCGACGTCTTTGTGCACAGCGCCGGCATCAACTCTGTCGGCCCCTTCCAGAACAGCCCCTTGGCCGCGCAGCGCAAGGTGGTGGAACTGAACCTGCTTGCACCGCTGCTGCTGACAGCCGGGCTGCTGCGCGACGAGCTGCTCAATCCTGGCGCGACCCTGGTCTTCATCGCGTCGCTGTCGCACTTTGTCGGCTATCCAGGGGCAGCGGTCTACGCGGGCACAAAAGATGGGCTGACCAGTTTCGCCCGCAGCCTGGCGGTGGCGCTGGCGCCGGATGGTGTCAACGTGACAACCGTCTTCCCTGGCCCGACGCGCACGGCCCACGCCCGACGCTACAGCCCCGACAACCGGCGCGAGGCGCGGCGCATGGACCCGGCCGATCTGGCGGAAGACATCGTACAAGCCGTGGCAAACCAGCAAGCGCACCTGGTGCCGGGGGCAGGCAATCGGCTCGCTGCACTCACGGCTCGCCTTGCGCCAGGCTTGATGGCCGCAGTGATGGAGCGCACGCTCTTTCAGCCGCTGCTGAAACAGGCGGCAACAAGATGACGCGTTTGGAGTATACTGAGGGCGTGGGCACGATGTCCATGCGGCCCTGGCGCAACAACGCACAAGAGTGGATAGAATCAGAGTGGAGATGAAGCGATGACCACGGAAGCATTTATCTATGATGCACTGCGCACGCCGCGCGGGCGCGGCAAAGCGGACGGCGCGCTGCACGGCATCACGCCGGTGGCACTGGTGACGACGCTGTTTCACGCGCTCAAGGCACGCAACGACCTGGAGACAAGCCTGGTGGACGACGTGGTGCTGGGCTGCGTCACGCCCATCGGCGAGCAAGGGGGCAACATCGCCCGCACCGCCGCGCTCTACGCCGGCTGGAACCTGGATGTGCCAGGGATGCAGATCAACCGCTTCTGCGCCTCCGGGCTGGAGACGGTCAACAACGCGGCGATGAAGGTGCGCTCCGGCTGGGAGCACCTGGTGGTGGCCGGCGGCGTGGAGTCCATGTCGCGGGTGCGCATGGGCGCGGACGGCGGCGCGATGTACGAGGACCCGGCGGTGAGTGCGGCCATCGGCTTCGTGCCCCAGGGCATCGGCGCCGATCTGATCGCCACCATCGAGGGCTTCACCCGCGCCGACGTGGACCAGTACGCGCTGGAGTCGCAGCGCCGCGCGGCCCATGCTCGGGCGCGGGGCTACTTCACCTCAATCGTGCCGGTGTGCGACGAAGGCGGCACGGTGCTCCTGGCCCAGGACGAGCACATCCGCGGCGACGCCACGCTGGAGGGGCTGGCCGCGCTCAAGCCCGCCTTCGCTGCCATCGGCGCGGCGCAGTTCGACGCAGTGGCGCTGGCGCGCTATCCCGACGTGGGCTACATCGAGCATGTCCACACTGCGGGGAATTCGTCGGGCATCGTGGATGGCGCGGCGCTGGTGCTGGTGGGTTCGGCGCAGGCGGGCGCGGCCATCGGGCGGATGCCGCGGGCGCGCATCCGTGCGGCGGCGCTGGTAGGCACCGAGCCGACGATCATGCTCACCGGCCCCGGCCCGGCGACGCTGAAGGCGCTGAAGCTGGCCGGCATGACCATCGACGACATCGACCTGATCGAAGTGAACGAGGCCTTCGCCGCGGTAGTGCTGCGTTTTCTGCGCGACGTGGGGCTGGACTCCACGGAGAAGGTCAATGTGAACGGCGGCGCCATCGCGTTGGGCCATCCGTTGGGGGCGACGGGCGCGATGCTGCTGGGCACAGCCCTGGACGAACTGGAGCGCCGCGACCTGAGCACCGCGCTGATTACGCTCTGCGTGGGCGGCGGCATGGGCATCGCGACGATCATCGAGCGCGTGTAGCACTTCACAATTCATCATTCACAATTCACAATTCAAACTTGAACGGTTCAATTGTGAATTGTGAACTTTGAATTGTGAAGTATGAAGTTTGTCTTGCGGGGAGATCTGCCATGAAACGGACTTTGTTCAACGACGAGCATCTGATGTTCCGCGATGCGTTCCGGCGCTTCGTGGAGAAGGAGATCACGCCGCACCATGAGGCGTGGGAGAAGGACGGCATTGTGCCGCGGGCGGTCTGGCAGAAGGCCGGCGCGGCGGGCTTTCTCTGCCTGGAGGCGCCGGAGGAATTCGGCGGCGCGGGCGAACCGGATTACCGCTTCACCGCGCTGATGGCCGAGGAACTGGCGCGCGCCGGCGCGTCGGGCATCGGCTTTGGCCTGCACACGAGCATCGTGCTGCCCTACATCCTCCACTTCGGCACGCGGGAACAGCAGGCGCGCTGGCTGCCGCCGATGGT
>JAPKMV010000855.1 GCA_026645635.1 Caldilineaceae bacterium | reverse complement strand
CGTGCTTTCATAAGCCGCCACCTTTGCCAGCCCTGTGCCAACCTTCGGCATCAGGTAATAGGTCGCCACCTGCACAGCCAGCACTTTGATGAAGGTGGCGTAGTAGCTGTGCAGGGCAAAGTAAAGGCGTTCGGCGTCCGGGTCGCGGTCTTTGACGGCGTAAGATTTGGCGAGCTTCTGTACGTCCAATTGGTTGCTGCCCTTGTCGTAGCCGGTGATTTCGCTGAACTGGCGGCGCCACTGCTCGAAGAGAATCTTGACCTTGGGACTGGCCGTCGTGCGCAGCGCGTTGTAGAGCATGGGCACGACCTGGCGCGCCACATTGCTGTTCTCGCCAAAGTCGCGCACCAGGTTCTCCGGCGTCAGCGCCAGTTCGGTGGAGTGCGCAAGCAGATAACGCAGGAAGGTTTCGGTGGAGTGCGCGTTGACCGGCAGCGGGTCATCGACGCGGAAATGGTCGTCACGATAGCGCACGAAGATGAAAAAGGCGCCGTGCTCGACGGCGCCGGCCATGCGTTCCTTCTTGTGACGGTCGAGGCGCTCCAGTTCATCCATGTACTGTTTGACCTGGTCGATAGCGTGCTTGTTGGTGCGGGCGCCGTTGTTCTTTGTCAACGAATGGGGCGGTTCGTACTCGATGACAAAGCGGTTGTAGACGGCGTCGGCGCGACCGTTGATCAGCGTGCGCTCACGACTCAGATTCAGTCCGATGTCGAAGTTTTTGGCAAAGCGTTCGAGCGTGCGCTCCACGGCGGCCACCAGGTACGCCTCGTTATGGGCGCGGTCGGCTGCCTGCTGGATTTCTTTGGCGATCTCCGGCGCGCGTTGGCGGACGAAGGCTTCGAGGTCGGTGGGTGAGTAAGGCATATCGCGTTCTTTCCTACTATGTGAAGTCCTCGACGCTCAGTTCGGCTTGACGAATGATGGCGCGCAGGGTGCCGCCGTCCAGTTCTTTATGGTCAGGGACGATCACCTGGGCGAAGGGATCATCGCGGCGCAAAACCATGTGGCTTCCGCGCTGGCGCACGACACGGAAGCCAAAGCGGCGCAGGATGGCGACGCATTCCTAGCCGGAGAGTTGGGGCAGCTTGCTCATACCGCAACCAGGATCGCATCAAAGGATTCGACTGGCACAGGCAGGTGATCTTCTTCCAGCGCCTCGATGTACAGGTCGATGGCTTCGCGGATATTCTGAATCGCTTCTTCGCGCGTGCGTCCCTGGCTGATGCAGCCGGGCAGGCTGGGACACTCTGCCACCCAAAAACCATCTTCACCTCGATAGATCAGTGTTTGTCTCATGGTGATAGGCATCCTTTGGAAACTCGCTCAGTTTTGCACTTGTCGGTAGGCCGGCTCCGGAAGAGTTACTTTCACTGGCCGGCGATGCACAGCGTGGTTGATAAGCGGAAATCAGAACCACACCTGCGGAGTATACCATCCTCCACCCCAAAAATCCGCGCACATCCGCCAAATCCGCGTCATCCGCGGTCTATTCCCTACTCGTCTGGCACGGCGACCTTCGGCGGTTGAGAACCGCCGCTACGGTACAACGGCGTCCGTTCGTATGGAAAATCCGCGCACATCCGCCCGATCCGCGTCATCCGCGTTCTATTCCGATCCGCCTTGCACGACGACCCTCGGCGGTCGAAAACCGCCGCGACAACCAAGAAATCCGCGCAAATCCGCCCCATCCGCCAAATCCGCGGTCTATCCCACCTTCCCCAACGCGTAGTGCTCCTGCAAGCTCCGCACGCTCAGCTCCTGCTGCCGCATAGCGCGTATCCCGGCCACCGCGGCTTGTGCAGCCGAGAGCGTCGTGATCAGCGGAATCTCCAGGCGCGTGGCCAGCTGGCGGATACGCATCCCGTCCTCGCGGGCATTGGCGCCCAGGGGGGTGTTGATGATGAGCTGAATCTTGCCGTCGCGCAGCGCGTCGAAGGTACTGTAGCCGGGCCGGGCACTGCTCCCCTTCTCCAGCACCGTGACCTCCAGCCCCGCGCTGGCGAGAAACGCGCCGGTGCCCTGCGTCACCAGCACGCCGCCGCTCAGGGGCAGCCCGGTGCCGGCGCCCACCTGGCTCTTGGCGAAGGCGTGGCCGAAGCTGGCCGCGTGGCCCATCACCTCGCCGGTGGAGCGCATCTCCGGCCCCAGGCGCGCGTCAATGCCGGTGAACTTCTTCCACGGCAGCACCGCCTCTTTGACGAAGAAGCCCGTCACCGCCGGCTCTGCGGTCAGGCCCGCCTCCGCCAGCGACTGACCGGCCATCACCCGCGCCGCGATCTTGGCCAGGGGCACGCCCGTCGCCTTGCTCACGAAGGGCACCGTGCGGCTGGCGCGGGGATTCACCTCCAGCA
>JAPKMV010000854.1 GCA_026645635.1 Caldilineaceae bacterium | reverse complement strand
CCCGCGCGCCGAATGGCCGCGGCTGGGCGGCGATCTCCGCATGACGCTCGACCCGCTGGACTACCGCGGGGTGGCGGCGGCAGCAGGCGGCAACGGGACGCCCTACACTGGGATGCACGGCGACACAGTGATCGGCCACGTCCACCTGCATGTGGCCGAAATTCCCGCCGCCGAAGCCTTCTACGTCGCTGCGCTGGGCCTCGAACTGATGCAGCGCTTCCACGGTCAGGCGAGTTTTGTTGCCGCCGGCGGCTATCATCATCACCTGGGGCTGAATGTCTGGGCTGGCATCGGCGCGCCGCCCCCGCCGCCAGACGCCGCACGCCTCGCCTGGTATGAACTGGTGCTGCCGGACGCCGATGCGCTGCAAGCTGTCGTCGCCCATCTGGCGGCGTCCGGTTTCCCGGCCACGCCGGACGGCTCGCTTTGGCGTGTGCAGGACCCGGCGCGCAACACGCTGATCCTGCGCAAGGCGGTCTGAGAGGCTGTTTGTAAAGATCCCTTTGACGCAGAGACGCGGAGGCGGAGAGGCTCGCAGAGGAAAAACTACAGGAACTCTCCATGCGTGTTCTCCGCGTTTCTCTGCATCTCTGCGCCTTCGCGTCAAAGTGCGGTGACTTTACAAACAGGCTCTAAGCACTTGGACGCTGCGCCTATGCTATACTACCGACAGGTGCACAAGAGTCCAGAAAGGAATTTTTCATGCCAATCAGCACATCATCCTTTGGCGACGAGCGGGACAATCGCTACGCGGAATATACGGCGGCCGACGACTATGAGGAGGAAAGCATGGATTTCCTCGGCCTGTCGCCAGAACAAGCCGAGACCATTCTGAAGCGGCTGGGGGGCGGCGTGGAGGAAAAATTGCGGCGCGTCGAAGGCATCGGCTGGATCGGGCTGATCGCACCGACCGACGGCGGCGTGCAGATCACCTTCAAGGCGCACGATGAACTGCTCGACGACCTGGTGCGGCGCTTCGAGTCCTGGGCGGATCGCGAACTGGGCGTTTGACCTGAACTTACCCTCCTGTAACTTGTGAAGAGGAATCTGCTATGGGATTTGGCCGTCCGTCACAGCCAGCCACAACCCGGATCGCTACGGCGCGCGCCGGCAGCAACATCGCCTTCATCAAATATTGGGGCGTCGGCGATGTCACGCTGAACCTGCCCCTCAACAACTCGATCAGCATGACGCTGGGCGATCTCTACACTACGACGACGGTGGAGTGGCTGCACCCTCGTCTGCTCGGCGCCGACGAGGTCTCCATCGACGGGCGCGTGCAGACCGGCAAGGCCGCCGAACGCGTCGTGCGCCACCTGGATCGCATCCGCGCGCAGGCGGGCAGCGTGGACCGGGCGCGGGTAGTGAGCCGCAACAACTTCCCGATTGGGTCGGGCATCGCCAGTTCAGCCAGCGGCTTTGCAGCGCTGACGGTGGCCGGCTGCGCCGCGCTCGGCGTCAACGTGGAACGCGACCGCCTCTCCGCGCTGGCGCGGCGGGGCAGCGGCTCGGCTGCACGCAGCATCTACGGCGGCTATGTGGAGTGGGAGCGCGGTACGGACGACCGCACCAGCATCGCGCACCAGCTTTATCCTGCCGACCACTGGCCGCTGCTCGATATTGTCGCCGTGGTCAATGCCGGCGAGAAGGCCGTAAGCAGTGAAGACGGCCACCGGCTGGCGCTGAGCAGCCCCTTCAACAGCGCTCGCATCGGCACGTTGCCCGCCGCACTCTCCGAAGTGCGCGCCGCGATTGCCACGCGCGACTTGCAGCGCATGGGGCCAATCATCGAGCAGGATGCGCTGGCCATGCACGCGGTGATGATGACCAGCTCGCCCAGCCTGGTCTACTGGCAGGGCGGCACGGTCGACCTGATCAACGCGGTGCGGCGCTGGCGCACGGAGGGCATTCTGGCCTATTTCACCATCGACGCCGGGCCGAATGTGCACATCATCTGCGAAGAAGCGCAGCGTATGCCGATCATGGAGCGGCTGCGCGCCCTGCCCAACATCCATCAGATCATCGTCAGCGGCCCCGGCGATGGCCCACGCCTGCTCGATACGCACATGGTGTGAGCGGCGAGGGCGTTGAGATGAGCGAAAATGCTGCGACCGCAGAGCCGCTGCGTATTATTGTCACGGGTGGCACCTTCGACAAGCACTACGACGAGATTCGGGGCGAGCTGACCTTCAAGGACAGCCATCTGCCGGCGATCCTCAAACAAGCGCGCGTCACCGCGCCGATCGTGCTGGAGATCAACCAGTTGATCGACAGCCTGCACATGCAGGAGGTCAATCGCCAGCACATCCTGGCCTCCTGCCAGGCCGCGCCCGAGGCGCGCATCGTCGTCGTCCACG
>JAPKMV010000853.1 GCA_026645635.1 Caldilineaceae bacterium | reverse complement strand
CTTACCCTTCTGCTTCATCTCCGCTGTGGCACTATCCATCATGATAACCATTGAAACTTGAATCGAGCAATCACGTCGTAGGCCAACTGCGCCACCTGGAAGCTCTTCAGGTTGCGGTAGCCCCCATGCGATGGAATCAGCGGTTCCGGCGGCTGGCCCGGCGGTGGCTTGCGCGGCGTGTCGTCCATACGGCTCAGGCGCCTGCCAGTTCCGCCGCCTCCGGCACGCGCACCTCGCCGGACATCAGCTTGGGGAGAAGGGTGTCGCGGAGTGATTCGAGGTTACTATTCTCAGCCTCATTTCCGTCAATTCTTTGATACATGGGCCAGACAGCGTCATGAAATGTGTCGAGAATACGGTGTGGCGGCAGCAAGAATTCAAAGGACTGAACCGCGTTCTTGCCAAGATGAAGAACCGTGCTGCCATTGGAGTGTGCATACGTATGATTCTGAAACCTGTCCGTCAGCAACAGACTATACAGATAGTAGCCGCTGACTTCTGGCCGCTTCGGCCTCACTATGCCAACGTCCAGAGAAGCCACCAGCGTCCGAAACGCCTGATCATTTCGGACAAGCGCTGGTTTGCCGATAACGTCTGCCTGTAGAGTTACATCGGTATATGCGACGATAAGTTCACCAGGTTTGATGACCTGGTTTGACAGATAGGTTCCTGTGTACGCCTTGAGTCCATCCGGTCGGTAACCGCCTCCTCGCTGAAAGGACTTTAACGTAACAAGAGCGGTGTCGGAATCTTGAAGGTCACTGCTTCGATAGGATCGTCCCTTCACAACCTCGGCAACATTGCCCAGAGTCTTCACCTCCCACCCCTCCGGCGCCTCCCCCAACTCCGTCTCTACCAGACGATCCGGGAACAACGCGGCCAGTTCCGGCGCCAGGCCGGGCGGGGCTTCGCCGCGCGCTTTGGCGCGCACCGGGTCGAAGTCCACAAACCACGACTGAAAGAGCGCCCGCGCCATCTCCTCCAGCGTGCGGTTCATGCGCCGGTTCAGTTCGATCTTGTCGTCCAGCGTGCCGAGGATGTGGGCAATGGCGCGTTGTTCGGGGAGGGGAGGCAACGGTATGCTAAGCCGCTGTAGTGCGCTCGTCTGAAGTCGCCCTGTTCCATGGCTTGCCTCATCAACTAGCCCCATGATCTCGGGAGCTTTGGCTCGAAGAACATTTGCCAGGTATCGAGCGTCCACCCATTTCTTGGCAACAATTGCTTTACAATCCTGGCCAAAGGCCATCGGTCGCATAGCAATTCCAACCCGAAACTCCTTCTTGAGGCTCATACCTCGGACCACAAAGATGATTGTATCTTTGGGCATGAGGCGCGAACCATTTTCTAGGCCGATCCTTGTGATTCTTCGTTCTGAATCGCGCAAATAAAACTCATGTAGGCTACTTGCCGTAATCCAGGGGATGTCGCCATCCCAATAGGCAGGCACTGATGTGCTGGGCGTGCCACCTGAATACCAGTCAGCACATTTACCTAAAGTTGTTTCGCTCCAACCATCCAGCGCACTATCGAACATATCCCATGCCTTCTAAAAAGGTCATGATTCTTGCATTGAGATTCTGGGAATCAGCAATTTGATTGACCAAAGTCTCCGACAACCGCTCCATCTTCTCCTCAAACGGCTCCCCATCCTCCTCCACCTCCGCCGCGCCCACGTAGCGCCCCGGCGTCAGCACGTAGTCGTGGCTGCGGATCTCCTCCAGCGTGGCCGCTTTGCAGAAGCCGGGCAGGTCGGCGTAACCCTCTGTCGCGCCGCGCCAGGCATGGTAGGCCCCGGCGATGCGCGCGATGTCGGCGCTATCAAGGTCGCGGTGCGTGCGGTCGACCAGCCTGCCCATCTGCCGCGCATCGATGAAGAGTGTCGCGCCGCGGCGGTCGCGCAGGGAGCCGCGCGCGCCCTTGTTGCGCGCCAGGAACCAGAGGCAGACCGGGATCTGCGTCGTGTAGAAGAGCTGGCCGGGCAGCGCCACCATGCAGTCGACCAGGTCGCCCTCGACCAGCTTCTTGCGGATGTCGCCCTCGCCGCCGGTCTGCGTGCTCATGGAGCCGTTGGCCAGCACCAGCCCCAGGATGCCGTTGGGCGCCAGGTGGTGCACCATGTGCTGAATCCACGCATAGTTGGCGTTGTTGGCCGGCGGCGGGCCGTACTGCCAGCGCACGTCGTTGACAAGCTGCGGCAGCCCCCATTCGCTCATGTTGAAGGGCGGGTTGGCCAGAATGAAGTCGGCGCGCAGGTCCTTGTGCAGGTCGTTGAGAAAGCTGTCGGCGTTGGACGCGCCGATGTTGCCGCTGATGCCGCGGATCGCCAGGTTCATGCGGCAGAGCCGCCACGTCGTCGGGT
>JAPKMV010000852.1 GCA_026645635.1 Caldilineaceae bacterium | reverse complement strand
TGAACCTTACGGAGTTCATGACCAGCACCGGTCTCAAGGACACGGTGACGCCCGCCACCCTGACCTATTACGGCGAATATCCCACCGGCTCCGGCCAGTACTGGGCCTACCCGACCGAAGGCGACGCCGACGGCTGGGCCTATCGCAAGGACTTGTTCGAGAACCCGGACGAAATGGCGGCATTCCAGGCGCAGTATGGCTATGAACTGGCCGTGCCGACAACCTGGGCACAACTCAAGGATATCGCCGAGTTCTTCACCCGGCCCGACGCCGGTCTCTACGGTGTGGCGATCTACACGCAGAAGGATTACGACGCCATCACCATGGGCTTCGAGAATGTGCTGTTCTCCTTCGGCGCCGACTGGAAAGACGCCGACAACAACGTGATGGGCGTGGTGAATTCGCCGGAAGCGATTGCCGCGGCCGAGTTCTATCGCGACCTCTACGCTTGCTGCCAGGCGCCCGGGTTGAGCAACGCCTTCTTTGCCGAGACCAACGATGCCTTCATCAGCGGCCAGGCTGCGATGGCGATGAACTACTTCGCCTTCCTGCCCGCGCTGATCAACGAGAGCACGAACCCCAACTACTATGATAAGGCCGGTTTCTTTGCCAACCCGGCTGGCCCCAACGGCGACCGCTATGCGGCGCTGGGCGGCCAGGGCATGAGCGTCATCTCCTACATCAGCCCGGAGCGCCAGCAGGCGGCCCTCGACTTCATCGAGTGGTTCGGCCAGTACGAGAACCAGGTCAAGTGGGCGGAGGCCGGCGGCTACACCTGCAACACCGAAGTGCTCGAGAGCGAAGCCTTCCTGAATGCAACGCCGTACAACCCAGCCTTTGCCGAAACCATGACCTTCGTCAAGGACTTCTGGAACATTCCTGAGTTCGGCGCACTCCTGGAAGTGGCGCAGCGCGAACTCTCCACCTATGTGGTCGAGGGCGTGGGCACGGCGGAAGAAGCCATGAACAACATCGCCAACGAACACGATGCAATCCTCCGCGCGGCAGGCTACGTCCAATAAACTGCACAGCGGGGTCAAGGAGACGGTGCACCGTCTCCTTGACCCCGCCTGACCTTTCCGAAGACCGGGCTGTTCAGCCGTAACATGTAGGGGGCGCCGCATGGCCTCATCTGTGCAAGCGGCGGCGACATCACGTCAGCCGCAACGTTCGATGCATCAGCAACGCCATCTCAGCGATCGGGCAATCCGCAATCTGTTTATCTTCCCGACGCTGATCCTGCTGATCTTGATGAATGTGTTTCCGCTCTTTTACAGCCTGTATCTGAGCTTCACCGACTATTCGGCCATTGCCCGGCAGGCGCCTGTCTGGGTCGGGTTGGACAACTACGTCAAAATCCTCAACAGCGAGCAGCTCTGGTCCTACTTCAACACCACGGGCAGATACGCGCTCTTCTCCGTGAGTTTGCAGGTCGTCTTTGGTTTTGCCCTGGCGATGTTGGTGAAGGAAAAGTTCTTCGGTAGCGGCGTCGTGACGACCCTGATCCTGATCCCGATGATGCTCTCGCCGGTGGTGGTGGGCCTCTTCTGGAAGTACATGTACAACCCTGGCTGGGGCTATGTGAATTTCCTGCTCGGTCTTGGCAACCCGTCGGTGGCGCCCGACTGGCTGGCCAGCGCCTGGGGTCGCCAGCCCTTCCCCGGTCTGGCGCTCATCGCCGTGGTCCTGGTGGATGTGTGGATGTGGACGCCCTTCGTCATGCTCCTCTGTCTCTCCGGCCTCAAGGCGATCCCGGATTACCTGTACGAAGCCGCCTCCATCGACCGCGCCAGTTCCTGGTTCCAGTTCTGGCGCATCACCGTGCCCCAGGTGGCGCCGCTGCTGCTGATCGCCGTGCTCTTTCGCACCATCGAGGCGCTCAAATCGTTCGACCTGATCATGGGCATGACCGGCGGCGGCCCCGGCGCGCAGACCGAGGTGATCGCCGTCAACCTCTACCGCCAGGCGTTCTTGGGGCAGTGGCAGACGGGCATGGCCAGCGCGCTCGCCTACATCGTGCTGGTGATCATCATTGCGATCAGTAACCTGTACATCAGATACCTCAACAAGCTGCGAGGGGAGGACTGAGCCATGGCCAGTTTTGCCGAAACCGGCCCCAGCAAGCCAGTCACAGAGTCGATCCGCGTCGATAAGGTGACGCCCGCGGCGCGCGCCGGACGCGCCACCCGCGCCACGCTGGTGATCCTCCTGGCGGTGGTTGGGCTGATTCCGCTCTTTGTGATGATCACGACGGCGTTCAAGACGCGTTCGGATGTGGTGGCTGTGCCCCCGAAGATTTTCTTTCAGCCGACGCTCGAAGGCTTTGTCTATCTGCTCACCGAGCGCGCGCTGCTGCCACC
>JAPKMV010000851.1 GCA_026645635.1 Caldilineaceae bacterium | reverse complement strand
GGTAGGTCGAGCACCCCTTCCGGCTTGTCGAGGCCGGTGGCGGCCAGGCTGACCTCCTGCCAGGGCCAGGCGTCGGCCAGGGCGGCGTCGAGTTCCGGCTGATCTTCCACACGATACACAACGGCGATGCGCTTGGTGGCTGCCGTACATTTTGCCCAGCGCAGATACCACTGATAGCGCAGCATCTGCTCGCTGTCCGGTTCGGGCGGCAGCGGCGTCTCGCCTGTTTCCGGGTCGGGCTGGGTCGGCGCGTCGAGGCCGCATTCGTGGCGCCAAACAGATAGGTGATGGTGCTTTGCATACGGCTCCTTTGGGTGTTCCTGACTCTATGCCAGGTTGGGTGCTTGCTGATGCGTGGCCGGCTCATGGTTTGCCTGCTACGTATGGACTCCGGCATTGCGTAACTGCTCGCGCAGAGCGACGATTTGGGCGCCGGCCACGAGGCAGATTTCGCTCCGCTCCAAGATGGTCAATGCGATACCTGATTCTCCTGTTGTGCTTATCTGTGGTCACCGTTGCCGCCGATGACGCCGCGCGCCAGCCGGGAAGCGAGCTTCTCCAGGTTGGCGGCGGCGACCTCTTCGATGCTCAGGTTCAGTTCGGTGCAGATCTGGGTGAAGTACCAGAGCACGTCACCCAGTTCCTGTTTGAGCGCTTCCCGGTCGTCGTGGTCGATGACGCCGGATTTGTCGCGAAAGATCTTCTTGATCTTCCCTGCCACCTCACCGGCTTCGTTGACCAAGCCCAATGTCGGGTAGATGATGGGATGATTCGTGTGCACCAACTGCCAGGTGCGGCGCGACTGCTCTTGATAGTTGCCCAGTGCGGCGTCAGCCATGTGTGCCTTCCTTCCAGAGACTGTTTGCAAAGTCACCCGTTTCAACGCAGAGGCGCAACGAAGCAGAGAAACGCAGAGAAAATGCCTGTCGAACCCCTCTGTTCTTCCTCTGCGGACCGTTCGAGGCGCCTCACGGGAACCCTCTGCGTCTCCGCGTCTCTGCGTCAAAGAGATTGCTGCAAGCCGCCTCTCAGTACGATGCGACGGTGTTGATCAGGCGCATGGTGATGGGGTTGTCGAAGCTGTTCTCGTCGTCCACCATCAGGCCGGCCAGGTCGAAGCGCACCAGGTCCCGGCCGCGCGCCTGGAAGTTGCCCATGCGGAACTCGCAGCGCGGGATGGCCACCTCAAACTGCCAGGGCACCGCGTCGGTGGGAATCTTCTCTGCGCTCTGGAAGCGGAAGGTGATGTCGCCCTCCACAGCATCGGGTACGGGGCCGGTGCCATCCAGCCCGCCCCAGTTGAGGCGCCGGTAGACGTCGCGGCTGAGATCCAGACCCTGCGCGGAGAAACCGCACTCGATCCCGGTGCTGGGCAGGTCGGAGCGTTCCAGCGCAAAGAGGTTCTGCTCGTTCTTGTCGGTCGGGTTGGAGACCAGGAAGCGCAGCCCGCGCAGCGAGGTCGTGAAGGGGGCGCCGCCAATGTTGATGGTGCAGGCGCCCTGCGAGGGGAGGATCATGGCTTCGTTTTCCAGCGAGCCGGTCTCCGTACCCGCGGCGGCATCCTCCTTGATGCCGATGCCGGCGAAGGTGGCCATGACGCCGCGGGTATTGGCTTCGATGACGAACTGCTCGATGCGGGCGTCGGTGGCGCGCAGTTCGAACTTCTCGGCGCCCTCACCGTAGCTGTGGATGGCCGTCAGCCATTGGGCCTCGTCGCGGTCGGCGATGACGCCGGTGTGCCCGTAGCCGACAGTCCCGGTCAGGCCATCCTGGACGCTGGTCACAGCGACTGCGGGCGTGCTGCCCCCGGTGAGCGCTGCGCCGTCCGCAGTCATGGTGGCGACGGCCGTGCCGGCCAGCGTGCCGATGAACTCGACCGCGAAGGGGCCGCCTGGTTCGCCTTGCACGCTGACATTGCCGGCGCCGATGCTGACCAGGGCTTCGAGGGCGGCCTCAACCTGGGCGGCGGTGGCGTTGTAAGCCAGCGCGCTGGTTTCGGTGCCGCTGGTCAGGGTGAACGTGCCGCCTGACGGGCTGCCGGTGATGGCGACGCGCTGCTTGTCGTTGCGCAGGGTGTGCGAGCTGGTGAATTTGAACCCCAGGCCGAGGGCGATCATGCCCACCAGGTCCGGGTACAGGAACCCCTGCGCGCCAAAGGGCACGATGTAGCCGCCGACGCGGCTGAGATTCTTGCGCAGCGTGGGCCGCACGTTGACGCCGCAGTGGTGTTCGCCCTGGGCTTCGATGTACTGCATCACGGACTGCAGCGACGACTGAACGAACCGGCCGCAGATGAAGTCGGCGGCGGCTGGAGTTCCCTTGCTGGCTTGCTTGCCCAGCTTCATAGTGGCGGTGAGGGACAGCGG
>JAPKMV010000850.1 GCA_026645635.1 Caldilineaceae bacterium | reverse complement strand
TCACCTGTTGTTTTCTGTTACCCAGGAGAACTGATCATGGATCGAGCCACGCAACTTTACGAACAGTACAAGCGCACGAAACCCAAGCTGACCATCGATGGCGTCGAGTATTACTTGCTGGAAGGTGATCTGCTGCTCAGCGACCTGCAGTTGCAGGTCTATTGCCTGGAACAGGCCGAACGGGAAGCAACCGCGGCCGAACAGCGCGAGGGGCTGGTCGCCATGGCCACGCCCGACGGCAAGATCGTGCGTTGGGCGCCAGGCAAGGCGCTCAGCTATGTCGTCGTGCGCAGCACGTTCCCCGACGAGCCAAGCTATGCGCGGGTCGTCCAGGCCATGCGCCAGGCTGCCGGGGATTGGGAAGGCGTCTGCGGCGTCAAGTTCTTGCACCTGCGCGAGCAGGACGCGGGGCAGCAGCCCGGTCAGGCGCGGCCGCTCTTCGATGTGCGCTACCATGACACCCAAGGTGCGTTTATCGCCGTGGCCTTTTTCCCCAACGACCCGGTCGAACAGCGCCATGTCTTCATCGACCCGTCGTTCTTCCGCACCGATCTGTTCTACAACCCCATCGGCGTGCTGCGCCACGAGTTGGGCCACGTGCTCGGTTTCCGCCACGAACACATCCGCAGCGGCGCGCCGGCCGACTGCCCCCAAGAGGGAACCAGCGACGCCATCAACCTGACCGAATATGATCCCAAATCGGTGATGCACTATTTCTGCGGCGGCATCGGCACGCAGGAAATGAAGCTCACGGAGGTCGATCGCCAGGGCGCACAGGCCGTCTACGGCCCGCCGCAAGACAAATTCCAGTTCTTCGAGTAAATCGGCTACACAGAGTGCGCGGAGGATACACAGAGGTCAGAGAGAGAGCGCAGAGGTCGGACATCTGCGTTCTCTCTGTGACCTCTGTAGAATTCTCCGTGTTCTCTGTGTAGATGAAATTCTCCCAATCCGCGGTCTATCTCGACAGCCCGCGCACGAAATCGCCCAGGATTTGGCTGAGCGTCGGCTCGCCGATCTCTTGCAACTCGTAGC
Organism: Caldilineaceae bacterium; assembly: GCA_026645635.1. Taxonomy (GTDB): domain Bacteria; phylum Chloroflexota; class Anaerolineae; order Caldilineales; family Caldilineaceae; genus Fredericiella. The sequence continues at coordinate 1,335 of JAPKMV010000850.1, read as the reverse complement.
GCACGCGCAGCGCCGGCTTGTCGATCTCCACCAGGCGGCGCAGGTCGATGGGCGTCGCCACCAACACCACATCCACCGGGGTGCGGCGGATCGTCTCCTGCAGATCCAGCACCTGCTGGTCACTGTAACCCATCGCCGGCAAGATCGGCCCGGTCTCCGGGTACTTGCGGAAGGTGTCGGCCATTGTGCCCACGGCATAGGGTTTCGGGTCGACAATGGCGCTGGCGCCGAAGCGCTGCGCGGCCACCCAGCCGGCGCCGTACTTCATCTCGCCGTGAGTCAGCGTGGGGCCGTCCTCGATCACCAGCACCCGCTTGCCGCGGATCAGCGCGTGGTCTTCCACGAAAATCGGGCTGGCCGCATCGACGATCACGGCGTCCGGGTTGAGCTGCCGCGTGACGGCGCGTGCGCGCTCGATTTGCACAGAATCAGCCGTGTCCACCTTGTTGATCACCACCACGTCCGCCTCGCGCAGGTTCACCTCGCTGGGCAGATAGTGGAGCGCGTGGTCGGCGCGGTGCGGGTCGGCCACGGTGATCCAGAGGTCGGGGCGGTAGAAGGGCATGTCATTGTTGCCGCCATCCCAGATCACCACGTCGGCTTCGGTTTCGGCCTGGCGCAGGATGCGTTCATAGTCGACGCCGGCATAGATCACGCCGCCGGCCATGACGTGCGGCTCGTACTCCTCGCGCTCTTCGATGGTGACGTGGTGCTTTTCCAGATCCTCCAGCGTGGCGAAGCGCTGCACTGCCTGCTCGGCGATGTTGCCGTAGGGCATGGGATGGCGCACCGAGACCCCGCGTACGCCCAAGTCGCGCAAGATGCGCACCACGGCGCGGCTCGTCTGGCTCTTGCCAGCGCCGGTGCGGGTCGCGCAGACCGCGATCACCGGTTTGGTCGATGGCAGCATCGTCTGGCGCGCGCCCAGCAGCATGAAGTTGGCGCCCGCGGCCATTGCCTCGGACGCGCGATGCATGACATAGTCGTAGGTCACATCAGAGTAGCTGAAGACCGCCAGGTCGATCTGCTCGCGGCGGATGAACTCCACCAGCGTCTCCTCCCCGTAGATGGGAATGCCCTGCGGGTAGAGCGGGCCAGCCAGTTCAGCCGGGTAGCGCCGGTTGTCGATAAAGGGGATTTGCGTCGCCGTAAAGGCGACCACCTCATAAGCGGGATCGTTGCGAAAAAAGACGTTGAAATTGTGAAAATCGCGCCCTGCGGCGCCCAGAATAATTGTGCGCTGCGCCATTGCAGACACTCCCTTTCTTTGAACAAAAACACCGATTGAATAGAACCAGATAGGGTGAGGGAGTGAGAGGGTGAGGGGGTGAAGAG
>JAPKMV010000084.1 GCA_026645635.1 Caldilineaceae bacterium | reverse complement strand
CAAACCGCAGGCGATGGAAAACGGGCGCTGCGCAAGTTGTCATGTCCCGAACCTGGGGCGAGCGGAGTAGCGCACCCCTGCCGCGGAAGATCGAGCAGTTGCCAGGAGCAAGTCGCAAATTTCTGGCAAAAAACCGCTTGGGTTGCGGCAGCAGGAGAGAGACACTGGCGGCATGGAAAACTTCGTGCGCCGCACGGTCACTGTCACCATCACCGAAACCTGGATCTATGTCTGGCAGCCCGAGGCGACGCCGGCAGACGCGGCGCCCAAGCTGTTGCTGCGGCGCAGCAGCACCAGCGAGCACACGGTCGATACGGCCGGCGCGCCGTCTCCATCGCAACCCAATCACCTGCAACTCGACACGAAAGGAAACCACCCATGATCGCTGCCAAACATGCCTGCATGATCGCCCTGCTGCTCTCCCTGTTTTTGCTGGCTGCTTGTGGCAGTGAGAGCGCCACGCCTGCCGCCGCGCAGGTGGATGCACCGCCCACGACCGCACCCGCCGCGGCGCTGCCCGATGATCCCAAAGCCGCCATCCTCCAGGCGCTGCGCAGCCAGTTGACGGCCGGCCCCTACCGCACAACCACCGTCATCACCGGCGAGGACTTCGAGCAGAGCGGCACTGCGGAGATCGCGCCGCCGGATCGGATGCGCCTCACGATGGACATGGGCGGCATGCAGATGGAAATGATCTACATCGGCGACCAGGTCTGGTCGAAGCAGGGAGATGGCGCGTGGGAGGTGGCCGAGCGCATGGGCGCGCCCGGCGCCGCGCTGCTAGATGAAGCGATGATCGCCGACACGGAGCGGACGATCACCGAAGCCGCGCTGATTGGCCCGGAGGTGCTGAACGGCGTCAATACGCTGCTGTACACCTTCACCACCGACCTCACCCGCAGCGAGATCATGCCCATGCCCAGCGTCCAACAGACCCGCCTGTGGGTCGATGCGGCCACCGGGCTGATCGTCCGCCAGGAGATGGAGGACGCCACGGCCGACATGCCGACGACCACGGTGCAGACGGTCGAATATGACCCGTCGATCACGATTGAGGCGCCGGTCAACTAGAGACGAGGGATTAGGGAAAACCATGAATCAACTCTGCAAAGGACTCGCCGTCGTGCTGCTCTTGCTCGCCTGTCTGGCGAGCGTGCGCCCGGCCCAGGCGGCGAATGCCGTCGTGGGCAACGGCTCACCGGCGAGCTGCACCGAAACTGCGTTCGACAACGCCCTCGTCACCGCCAGTAACGGCGGCGGCGTGATCACCTTCAACTGTGGCCAGGCCACCAAGACAATTGCACTGACCACGGCCAAGATCGTCAACCTCGGCAACGTCACCATCGACGGCGGCAACCGCATCATCCTGACAGCCGGCGCCACCGAGCGCCACTTCTTCGCCGGCTCCGGCATCACCTTTCGCCTGCGCAACATCACCCTGCGCCAGGGCGACTCGCTGGTCAGCGGCGGCGCCATCGAAGCGTCGGGCGTACAGGTGTTCCTGGACAACGTCCAACTGCTCGCCAACCGGTCGGCGGTGACCGGCGGCGCCATCTACTGTTTCGACGGCGCGCTGACCGTCGTCAACAGCCGCTTTGTCGATAACCGCGCCGGAACCGGCGGCGCCATCTTCAACGACGGCTGCACCGTGGTCATCCAGAACACGCTCTTCGAAGACAACCAGGCCGTCGACGCCATCGGACGCGGCGGGGCGATCGAGAACGCGCCGTTGGGCGCATTGACGGTGCGCAGCAGCCGATTCACCGCCAACCAGGCATTGGACGGCGGCGCGCTCTATGTCGCCAGCGGCGCCACCGCGGAACTGGACGGCGTGAGCCTGACCGGCAACGGCGGCGGACACGGCGGCGGGATCGAAAACAGCGGCGTGCTGACCCTCACCAACAGCCTGCTCGACAGCAACAGCGTCACCGGCAGCGGCGGCGGGCTGTGGAACCTGGGCGGAACCGCGCTGGTGCGGCGCACCATCATCACCGGCAACACCGCGGGCGAAGGCGGCGGCGTCAACACCTACGGCGCGGCCCTGGTGCTGCACGATGTCAACCTGACGGACAATGTCGCCAACAGCAGCCACGGCGGCGGTCTCTATCATGGCGGCGGGACCGCCTTCGTCACCAACGCCACGATCAGCGGCAATCAGGCCAGCGCCGCGGGCGGCAACGGCGGCGGCATCTATCAGAGCGCCGACGACAACCTCACCCTGACCAATGTGACGCTGGCCAACAACCAGGCCAACCTGTTTGGCGGCGGACTCTATCACTTTGGGCGCTACGCCATCCTCACCTACGTCACCATCGGCGGCAACAGTGCGGGCGCGGCGGGCAACGCCATCTATGAAGATTCGCCGATGGCGGGCGCCAATCCCGGCGTGGTGCAGATCGCCAGCAGCGTGATCTTTGGCGCGACCAACAACTGCGACGGCGGACTCTTCCAGTCACTGGGTCACAACATCAGCAAGGGCAGTTGCGCCGCGCTGAACGCGGCCACCGACCAGGAAAACATCGCCGGCGATCTGCGGCTGGGCGCCTTGAAATACAATGGTGGCGCGGCGGCGATGCAGACCATGCTGCCGCAGGTGAACAGCCCGCTGGTCGATGCGGCCGGTGACTGCACCGGCAACCCGCAAGATCAGCGCGGCGTCCCGCGCCCCTATGGCGCGGCCTGTGATGTGGGCGCCGTGGAGTACACGCCGCAGATGCCCGGCGTCTATCTGCCGTTGGTTGAGCGTTGAGACAGTCGACAAGGTGGCTGCCATGAAACATCTGCGTTATGTGATCGTGATCTTTCTTTGCGTGCTTATCATTGCGGCCTGCGGCGAAACAGCCAGCAGCAACGGGGATGAGGCAGCAGCCACTGCGGCCTCTCCTACGGCTGGGGCACAAGCAGCCGCCGCCCCCGCCGCGCAGAACGCCGCCCATCCGCGGCTGTGGCTCACCCCGGCGGACGTCACCCGGCTGCGCGGCTGGGCCACGGCCGCCAACCCGCTCTATGTCGACGGCCTGGCGCCGCTGGTGGCGCGCGCCAAAGCGGACATGGACGCCGGCCACGTCCGCGCCGAAGATTGCGGCCAGCGCGCCTACAGTGAATATCCCACCGAAGCCTATGCGCAGCTTTTCGCCTTCATGTCGCTGATCGACCCGTCGCCGGCCGCTCGTGATGACTACGCGCAGCGGGCGCGCACCCTGCTCATGCACGTGATGGACGCGGCTGCCCAAGGCCCCGCCGCCGAACGGAACTACTTCTGCCCCGGCGACCCGGAGACCGCGGTCTACCCGCCCTTCCGCGACCCGATCTTTTTCACCGAGGACTCCGACCGCCCGCGCTGGCACGGCGAGGCTTTCCCGCTCACCGTGGACTGGATCTACGACACGCTCACCGCAGAGGACAAGGCGACCATCGACGCCGTCTTCACCCGCTGGGGCGCCGAAATCATCCAGGCCGGCTATCATCGTCCCGAACCTGTGGGCGTGATCAACGACCCGGTGCTCACCGCCGACCGGCTGCAAGTGCGCTGGGCGGGCAACAACTACTTTGCCGCACACATGCGCAACCTGGGCATGATGGCGCTGGCCCTCGACCCGGCCGACGCCAGCCCGGCGCTGCAAGGCTATCTCGCCAACGCCACCGGCGCCTGGCTCTACCTCTTCGACGCGGCAACGCGCGGCGACGTGCGGGGCGGTCTGCTGCCCGAAGGGTTCGAGTACAGCCCGCAGACTGCCAGCTACGCGCTCCAATTCCTCCTGGCTCTGCATACTGCGGGCCGCGCCGATCCGGACGTGCTCGGCCCGCAGGTGGTGCTCGACGACAACCCGTTCTGGCAGGACTTTGTCACCGCCTATCTCCACGCCATCAGCCCGGACACGGTGGAGAACCCCGACAATGGCCTGCAGGTCTTCCAGCCGGCGTGGTACGGCGACGCGCAGCGCTACCTCCTGCCCGACTTCATCGACGCGTTCGGCGCGCTGGCGCGCTACGACGAATTCGCCGGGAATGCGGCGCGACTCGACGCGCTGCGCTGGATCCAACTGCACACCACGCCCGGCGGCGCGGCCAACCTGGTGGAGCGCGTGCGCGGCGCCGACTACTTCCGCTCGGCCATCCTTTACTTTATGCTGTTCGACCCGGCCGGCGCACCGCCCACTGACCCACGCCCGGCCATGCCCACGGGTTATGTTGCTGACGGGATGCAGCGCCTCTTCAGCCGCACCGACTGGTCAACCGCTGCAAGCTGGCTGACCTACGCCCTGAGTTGGAATCAGATCGACCATCAGCAGGCGGACGGCAATCACTTCGAGCTTTACCGCAACGGCGAATGGCTCACCAAGGCGCGCACCGGCTACGCCAACATCGCCGAGGGCATCGCTAGCTCCGAATTTCGCAACACCCTGGCCATCGAAAACAGCCGCCCGGTCGACCGGGACGACGACGACTGGCGCATCGACCTCTGGCGCCGCGGCTCGCAGTGGAACTACGTGGCCACCGCCGATCCCGGCCGCCTGCGCAGCAGTTTCTACCCGGATTTCACCTACGCCGGCGGCGACGCCACCAATCTCTACAATTCGGAGAGTGAAGGCGCCACCGACGTCGTCCATGCGAGCCGCGATCTGGTCTGGCTCAAACCGGATTGGGTGGTGGTCTATGATCGCGCCGATGCGCCGGCAGACCGCTTCAAGCGGGTCTGGTGGCAGTTGCCCGTTGCGCCGGCAGTGAACGGCTTGCAGGCGCGCATGAACAGCGCGGGCGGGCAGCAGCTTTTCATCACTGCGCTGCTTCCCACGGACGCGACCATGCGTTTGGTGGATCCCGCGGACGACGGCGTGGCGGAGACCGTAGCCACCCATGAACCGATGACCCAGCGGGTGATGGTGGAGGCGCCGGCCGCACCGCAGGCGCGCTTCCTGCACCTGGTCCAGGGGGCGAACAGCGGCGCAGCGCCGACGCCCGCCACGCTCATCACGACAGACGACAGCTTTGTCGGGCTGGCGGTGAACCAGACTGCCGTGCTTTTCGCTGAAGAGTGGGATCAACCGTTCGTCCAGTTGCGCTACACTGCGCCTGTCGGCGTCGGCCAGCACATCATCACCGGCTTGACGCCGGGGGCAGGCTACACCGCCACGGTGACAACGGCGGATGCAGGCGTGGCTGTGACGCTTCTGGCCGGCGGGAATGCCGTGGCCGACGAGGCGGGCGTGCTGGTGCTGCCGGCGGAGCCGCGAGCCAGCGCGTTTCTCCCCCTCGTGACGCAGGGTGCAGCAGGGAACTGAGCCGGTCAGACAACATTTCAGGGTGACTACTCGGGCATCATCCACAGATTGCACAGATTTCACAGATGAACGGTTCGTGCATCTGTGAAATCTGTGGATCGTTTTTTCTCTACGGCTCCACTTTCTCTGCGTTTCTCTGCATCTCTGCGCCGCTGCGTCAAATTGGGGTCTCTGTTCAAACAGTGTCTCAGGTCGTAGTGTACGGCAAGCACTCGAACGCCAAAACAGGGGCGCCGAGATCGCAGATCAAGCTCAACACACCGATAAGGGCGGACTGGTCGGCCAGTTCGCCCGCCAGCCTGGTCACCACCTGATTGCGGGCGTCGGCGATGAACTCAACCCGCATGTCGATGTACTCGTGCAGCCAGCGCGCATCCAGCGCGCCCTGCACATAAATGCGATAGTAGGCCGGTTGACTGCAACGAAAGTCAACTCCTCTGTACATCGGAATTCACTCCTTTTGCAGGGGCAGGCTGCCGCGCGGCGAGCGATTGCATCGACGGCAAAAGCGGCGCGTCCCATCGCTGCGAACGAATCGCGTTTGGATGTACCGATAAACTCTGCTATAAGGATACTGTCATTGGATGACAGCCTACCTGCCCTGCTGCGAGTCAAAAGGGGAGCATCTTTGGGTGATGGCAATGGGTAGACTCACTCTTTCGTCCTTCTGCGGCAACGTCTATGGTGGCATCAGCAATCGAGTACAGCAGCACGCATCCTTCGCCATTGCAAGCGTTGCGACCACACACTGCCGCCGACATCGTCACGCGGCCACGGCTGCTCAGGCTGCTGGACCAAGACGCCAGCCTGACGCTGATTGTCGCCCCGGCCGGCTACGGCAAGACCACCCTCATCGCTGACTGGCTGGAGAGCTGCGACCTGCCCGCTGCCTGGGTGACTTTTGACGGTCGAACAAGAGTTCGTGCTCGTCCTGGACGATTTCCAGGCTGTCACCGCGCCGGCGGCGCATAAGCTGCTGACTGAATTGCTGCGCCTGCCGCCGACGCCGCTGCGCCTCATCATTGCCACCCGTCACGACCCATCGCTGCCATTGGTGCGTCTGCGCGCCGGTGGACGTCTCACCGAGATCCGCAGCCGTGATCTGTGCTTTACGGCGGTGGAAGCGCAGCAGTTTCTGCAACAATCGCTTGACGCGCCCTTGAGTGCAGGCGAGATCGATGACCTGGTGCGTAATACGGAGGGATGGGCGGCGAATCTGCGCCTTGCTCAGTTGTATCTGCGCCAGGAACAGGGCTTTGCCTCGCTGTCGCGCGCGATGGAGGTCGGCGCGCGCCGCGCCCGCGAATTTCTGGCCGAGGAGGTCTTTGCCGGCCTGCCGCCTGCGATCCAGACGTTCTTGATGCAGAGCGCCATCCTGGAACGCCTGTCGGCGCGCGTGTGCGCCGCGCTCAGCGAGGCGGGTGATGTTGCTGCGGCGCAGGCCAACCTCCAGTGGCTGACGACGAACGGCGTCTTCACAGCGCCGATCGACGACGCTCAAGAGCATTACGACGAAACCGCGGTGGCGCTGCTGCACCGTCGTGCCAGCCGCTGGTTTGCTGCCGAAGGGTTCACGGAAGAGGCAATTCGCCATGCGCTGGCCGCCAACGATCTGCCGGCCGCGGTCGACGCACTCGCGCGCGTGCGACACGGTCTCATGAAGGCCGCCCAATGGATGGAACTATCGCGTCTGCTTCGGCTGTTTTCTGTACACCAGATCGAGCGTGAACCGGATCTGCTGTTGGCGCAGGCCTGGTTTGCACGCAGCCAGAACAATGTCGCGCTGCTCCAAGCCAGCGTGCAACTGGCGTCGCAGCTGCTGAACAGCCGCGACGACGCACCGACGCCCGGTGATGCGCTGCGCCCCACTGCCAAGCTGCAAGGTGAGGTCAAGGCGCTGTTGGGTCATCTGTGCTACTGGCGCGCGGACATGGCCGGTGTGGTGACCCATACGCAGCGCAGCCTGGCGCTACTGCCCCGCGACGCGGAGTATGCGCGCGGATTTGCGGTCTTGTTCTGCGTGACCGGGTGTCAAGCCATCGGGGAACAGGCAGCCGCCCACGCCCTCCTTGACCGTTACGCCCAAGAAATCAACCGCGATGACTATATCGCACAGATGCAGTGGTATACGTGCAGAATCGTGCTGTATGGACTCGATGGCGATCTAGCGCCGCTCGCTGCCACGGCGGACACGATGCTGCAGCTCGGCGCGGGGCGTCCGTGGACGGAACCGATGGGGATCGCGCATCACTTTCGCGCCGTCGTCCATTACTGGCGCAACGAACTCGCCGACATCGAGCCGTTGGCGGTCGCAATGCTGGCGCATCGGTATCAACTGACGCCGCGCTTCGTCGTGCAAACGGCCTGTGTCCTGGCGTTGGCCTACCAGGCGCAGGGGCGTGCGGCGGAAGCTCATGCCGTGGCGGCGGCTGAATTGCTGCACATCGAAACCAACAACATCACGGAGATGCGGCCCTACCTGCAAGCCCTGCAAGCAGACCTGGCGCTGCGTCAGGGAGATGTCGATACTGCCGCCGCCCTGCTCCGTGAAACGGCGCAAATGCAGTTGCTGTCGACGCAGTTTCACTACACGCCGCACCTGGTGTTACTCCGACTCTATCTGCACCAAAATACCTCGGCAAGCCTCAGCGCGGCCGGTGAACTGCTGGAGCGCATGGAACGCTTCTGGTCCGCTGTCGGCAACGCGCAGATCTTGCTCGAAGTGCAGGTGCTGAAGGCGCTCTACTGGCAGATGCGCGGTCGAGAAGCCGACGCGCTGGAAACGCTGGTGCAGGCTGCGCGCCTGGCTGAGCCGCACGGCAATATCCGCATCTTTGCCGACCAGGGAATGCACATCGATGGCCTGCTGGCGAAATTGCAGCAGACAGGGGTGGCGCCGCTGCTGGTGGCCGCCGCCCGCGCGGCCATCGCCGCCGAAACGCCCCGCTCCGCGTCTGCTGCGCCGCTAGCCAGTTCGACAGTTCCCCTGGCCGACGATCTGGCCGTCCTGCTGACCTTTCGCGAGCAGGAGGTGTTGCAGTTGCTGGGTGAGCATTTGACCAATCAGGAGATCGCCGCCCAACTGTGCATCTCGACCGAAACCGTCAAGCGCCACAGCATCAGCATCTTTCGCAAGCTCAACGTGAAGAACCGGCGCGCCGCCGCCCTCTATGCGCGCCAGCTTACGCCCGTGTAGATGGCTGTTTGACGCACCATGCTTGACTTCGGACAACGACCATGATCGACCTCCCTAACCCAGGTCGATTGCGCCAGCAGAGCAAACTCATCATGCGCCCGCGGCTGTTTGCGCTGCTGGCAGAACTGCGCCCGGTGATGTTGGTCGCCGCTCCCGCCGGGTACGGGAAGACGGCGCTCGTCGAAAGCTGGCTGCAAACCCTCGACACGCCCCATGCCTGGCTGACGCTGGATGATCGCCATCGTGAGCTGGCGCGCTTCTCCACAGACCTGGCGACGGCGCTGCGCCCCCTGCTGCCGGCAGGAGTGGAAACGTCGTCGCCAGATGATCTGCTGGCGCAACTGCACGGCCTCAGTCGCCCAGCCATCCTCGTGTTGGACGGCTATCATGCACTCGATCACAGCGCGTCACAGGCGTTCATCAACCGCATCGTCCAGCAGCCGCCGCGCAACTTACGCCTGATGCTGCTCACACGGCGCGACCCGCCGCTGGCGCTGACCAGCCTCCGCGCACACGGGCTGCTAACCGAGGTGCGCACCAATGCGCTGCGCTTCACTGCGGACGAGACGGCGACGCTGCTGGCGCAGATGCCCGGCGCGCCGACCGATGACGCCACCGTCACCCGGCTGCTGGAAGCCACCGAGGGCTGGATTGCCGGTATTGTGTTGACATTCCTCAACCTGCGCGACCGCACCGAGGTCTCCGCCGCGCTGACTCGCCTGGAGCAGGGCGCCCCCCACATCCTGGAGTATCTGACCGTCGAGGTGCTGGATCAGGAAACGCCGGCGGTGCAGGAATTTCTCCTCAAGACAGCGATCCTCGACAACCTCCAGCCCGCACTCTGCGCCGCGCTGCTGGATGCAACCGACGTAACACAAGATTGTCCGGCGATCCTGCGCAAGAACAACCTCTTTGTCCATGAGGTGGAAGGGGAGGCCGGATGGGTTCGCTTGATGCGACTCTTCCGGCAGGTGCTGCGCGTCCATCTGCGGCAGCGGTTTGACCCCGACGAGATTGCCCGCCTCCATACCCGCGCCAGTCGATGGTTTGCCGAAGCCGGCATGATCGATGAGGCGCTGCACCATGCGTTGGCGGCAGGCGACCCGCAGCATGCCATCCAGTTGGTGGCGCAGCGGCGGCACGACCTGATGAACAGCGAAGAATGGGCTACGCTGCAGCGCTGGCTGAGCTACTTCGACCGCACGACGATCATCAATTCTCCCGACCTGTCCCTGGCCGAGGCCTGGCTGCTGCTCAACCAGGGACGGGTTCAGGAGTGCGACCCCATCCTGGCGCGCATCGACCGGATGCTCGC
>JAPKMV010000849.1 GCA_026645635.1 Caldilineaceae bacterium | reverse complement strand
TGGTGCGCGCCATGTACGCGGGCGCCGAAGCCGAGCGCGCCAGCATCGCCCGCGACATCGTCTGGCACGTGCCCGGCCACAATCCGGTCTCCGGCGACTATCACGGTTATGACGAGTACACGCAGCTCATGGCCAGCCGGATGGCGCCGTTGGAGCGGTGGGACTTCACGCTCGAAGATGTGATGGTCAACGGCGACTATGTGATGACCACCTTTTCTTTGCAGGGTGAGCGGCGGGGCAAGACGATTGCCCTGCGCGGCGGTCACTTGATGCGCCTGACCGGCGATGGCAAGGTGGCCGAGGGGTGGGGCTTCACGGACGACCAGGATGCCCTGGACGACTTCTTTGCAGCCTGAGGCGACCCAGGTGAATAGCAAACTCATGAGGACAGATTCTTACGCAGAAAGGAGACAACACCATGTCCACCGAACACAACAAGGCCGCTGCACGCCAGTTTTTTCTGGAGCAGGATCGGCGCAAAGGGCCTCTGGCGCCGGAACTCGTCGCCGCCGACTACATCGCCCAGATCGGCAGCAACCCGCCGATGGACAGCGCCGGCCATTCCGGCTTCGGCGTCATGTTCTATCAGGGCTTCCCAGATCTCTACCACACCATCGACGACGTGATTGCCGACGGCGATCAGGTTGCGGTGCGGTTCACACTGCGCGGCGCCCATGCGCACGAGTTCATGGGCATGGCAGCAACCGGCAAGCCAATTGAAGTCTCGGCGATTGCCCTGATGCGGTTTGTCGATGGCAAAGTTGCGCGTCTGACAGCGCAGTTCGATCAATTGGGGATGCTGCAACAGTTGGGCGCCATTCCTGCCTAGCCATGATTACACAGAACATCGAAACGGTCATTATCGGCGGCGGGCAGGCAGGGCTGGCGACCAGCTACTGGTTGAAGGAGCACGGGCGCGAACACGTGGTGCTGGAGCGAGCCGGTCACCCAGGCCATGTCTGGCGCCAACGCTGGGACAGCTTCACCCTGGTGACGCCGAACTGGATGTTTCGATTGCCCGGCTTCGACATCACCGGCGCCGACCCGGATGGGTTCATGCCGCGCGAGGCAATCATCGGGGCCTTCGAGCGCTATGTCGCCGTCAATGGACTTCCGGTGGCTTATGGAGTGGAGGTGACGGCCGTTGCGCCCCTGGCGGGTCACCCTGGTTACCTTGTTCAAACGCAAGACATGGCGATCACAGCACAAAACGTTGTGATCGCCACCGGTCTCTTCCAGCGCGCCAGAATCCCCGCGTTCGCCGCCGGACTGCCGGCGACTGTGGAGCAACTGCACAGCGAACAGTATCGCAACCCGGCTGCACTGCCGCCGGGCGGCGTGCTGGTGGTTGGCAGCGGGCAATCCGGCTGCCAGATCGCCGAAGAACTGCAAAAGAGTGGCCGGAGGGTGTTCCTCAGCATCGGGGGCTGCGGTCGAGCGCCGCGCCGCTATCGTGGCAAGGACATCTTCGCATGGCTGGAAGCGATCGGCTTTCTGGATCGACCGCCCGGCGCGCTGCCATCGCCCGCGGCGCGCTTTGCCGCCAATCCGCATGTGTCGGGTGCAGGCGGCGGGCACGATCTCAACCTGCACCGGTTTGCACGCGACGGCATCACGCTTCTGGGCCGTTTGCGTGGCGCCGCAGCCGGCCACATCACGCTGGCCGCTGACCTGCACGCAAGCCTGGCCAAGGCCGACCAGTTCGAGACCCAATTGCTGGATAGGATCGACGGCTACATCAGCCGCAATGGCGTGGACGCCCCGTTCGAAGCGCGGCCAGTATGGCGCGACGGCTTCGACCAGCCACAACTGACCGAGTTGGATCTCGCGGCGGTTGGCATCGGCGCGGTGGTCTGGGCGGCCGGCTACAGTTTCGACTTCGATCTGGTCAAACTGCCTGTGACCGACGCCGACGGCTTCCCAGTGCAGCAGCGCGGCGTCACCAATTTCCCCGGTCTCTACTTCGTCGGTCTGCCCTGGCTGCACACACAGAAGTCGGGGCTGCTGGCGGGTGTAGGCGAGGATGCGGCGTACATCGCCGCGCACATTGCAGAGCAGGCAGCGGCCTGACGAGCACGGCGCGTGCGCGCCATTATGACCTCAGGAGGTGCATCCATGTCCACGAATTCGGTGTCCCAGCCCTCGTCGATTTCCCAGTTGCGCGGTGCAATGCACGGCGACGTGTTTGCCCCCGGCGACGCCGGCTACGACGCAGCGCGTGTCATCTGGAACGGCATGATCGACCGGCGACCGGCGTTGATCGCCCGTTGCACCTCCGCCGCCGACGTTGCGGCGGCTGTCGCTCATGCCCGGCAACACGATTTGCTCATCTCCGTGCGTGGCGGCGGCCACAGCCTGCCCGGCCACTCGGT
>JAPKMV010000848.1 GCA_026645635.1 Caldilineaceae bacterium | reverse complement strand
CGTGGGGGCAGGCAGGACACATCTCCTGCCAGGGGCCGGTGGGCGTCTGTCTGGTGAGCAACGGCGTGAGTCTCACCGGCGGGTGGCAGGCGATGGACGGCGAGTTGCTCCTGGTGTACGCGGACAGCACCATTGCCCAGCCCCATGTGCTGCGCCTGGCCCATCACCGCGCCAGCGGCTGCGGCTACTGGGTGCAGCCGCGCGCCAGCCTGGCGCAAGATGGACGCTACGCCATCTTTGCATCGGACTGGACGGGCGCGGCCGCGGACGGGAGCTGCAGCACGGCGTTTCCCGACGGCGCAGGCGACGCCTATCTCATCGACCTGCGCCCTACCGCCCCCGCGACGCCAACGCTCTACCTGCCCGTGGTGGGGCAGACGGCCGGTGTGCGGTCGTCCGGGCGCAGCGAGGATGCGATCGCGGTGCACTTCAGCCTGGCGCAGCATCTGGGACTTGACATGACCCGCACCGTAATCGCCGCCGACCTCAACGGTGACGGCCACACCGATCTCTTCGAGGCCAACGCCACCAGCTTTCACACTGTCTGGCTCAACGACGGCGCCGGTGCGCTGGGGCGGGGACAGCGTTTCCCGGTTAGCGAGACGCAGCAGGCCGCCGTCGGCGATGTGGATCGCGATGGCGACCTGGACCTCCTCTTTGTCACCAACCGCAGCGCCGCACAGGTCCGGCTCAACGACAGCACCGGCCAGTTTTACGACAGCGAGGAACGGCTGGCCACACCCGATGATCGCCTGCTGAGCGTGGCGGTGGGCGACCTCAACGGCGACGGCGGCGTCGACGTGGTGCTGGGCGGCCACGGTCCGCTGCAAGTCTGGCGCAACACCCTCCCGACGAACCCCGCAGGCATCTTCACCGACACGGGCCAACGCCTGGGCGATGGCCCGACCGCACACCTGCTGCTGGCCGACCTGGACGGCGACGGCGATCTGGACATCGTCGAGGGTTTGACCGGCGTCAGCCCTGCGGCGAGCCGCTTCTGGCGCAACGACGGTGACGGCGTCTTTACACCCGGCGGCCAAGCACTCACCCAGGCTGCCGTGACCGACATTGCCGCGGGGGATGTGGACGGCGACGGCGACATCGATCTTTTCTTTGCCGCCCACCTGGCCGCCGACGAGCTGTGGCTCAACCAGGGCGGCGCCTTCGTGCGCGCGGCTGCGCCCTTCCCTGATCTCAACAGCGCCGGCGCAGCGTTCGGCGATGTCGACGGCGACGGCGACCTGGATCTGGCTGTGGGCAGCAGCGCCGGGCAAGGCAACGCGCTCTGGCTCAACCAGGGCGGCGCGGATCCTGCGTTCGTGCGCGGCGACGAACACCTGGACGATGTGGGCTACAACGTGGATGTCGCCCTGGCTGACCTGGATGGCGACGGCGCCCCGGAACTGATTTTTGGCAATAACGGTGTCAACACAGTCTATCGCAATCAGCCGAGCGGCGGTGAGGCCGACGTGCGTGTACGCGTCTGCTGCGACCATTCCAGCTATCTGGCGGTCGGCCCTTCCTTTGTGACGGGCTTCGAGTTCGCCATCACGAACCGCGGGACGCGGGCCGCCACCGACCTGGTTGTCACCTTTGAGCCCAGCGCCAACATCAACGATTCGCACTATGCCCTGCCGGGCGGCGTCTGCACCTCGACGCAGTGCACCCTGGCGTCGCTGGCGCCCGGCGCTACGGTCACGGGGACAACCTTACACCTGGGGTTGTCTGACCGGCCCAATAATGACTTCACGATGGCGCTGGCCAACCTCCAAGTCCAGGTGACATCGGCCGGCGACGAGGCGGCCACGTGGCACAACCGCGCTTTCGCCGAACACGGTTTCTATCGCTGCGAGTTCTCGACGTGTCTGATCGAGCGCTTCTTCTGCTTTCTGCTGCGCGATGAACCGTTGCGGGCGGGCAGTGCAGCGGCTGCCTTCACACCACATCTCCCCATCTATTATGCGTTGCGCGATGAGGTGATGGCGCCTACGGCGTCGGGGCAGACGCTCATACAGTTGTACGCCGACCACAACCAGGAAATCCTCGCCTTGCTGCTGGCAGACAGCACACTCCGCGACGCGGCTGTGGCAACGCTGCAGCAGTGGGAGCCGGCCCTTGCGGCGCTGGTGCGCGAGACAGACGAAGCCCCCAGGATCACCGCGGCAATGGTGGCGCACCTCGATGATCTGCTCGGCGACCTGAGCGCCCGCGGCAGCCCCGCGCTCCAACAGGGCATCGCTGCCGGGTATGCCATCACCGGCCCGCTCGACCAGTACGTGGGGATGACGATTCAGGAGAGCCGCGGTGCGGTGGTGGGGTTTGGGGTGTATCTGCCGGTTGTGAGAGGGTGAAGGGGTGAAGGGGTGAGAGGG
>JAPKMV010000847.1 GCA_026645635.1 Caldilineaceae bacterium | reverse complement strand
GTTCACAGTGATGCCGCGGGCTGCTACCTCAGCAGCCAGGCTCACGGTGAATGCCTCCACCGCACCCTTGCTGGCCACGTAGGCCAGTTCGCCGGGCATGGGGCCGTAGCCTTGCCCCGAACTCATGTTGATGATGCGCCCGCCGCTCGCCCCGCGCCAACCGCGCACGAACTCCTGGCAGAGCAGCGCCATGCCCCGCACATTGACGGCCAGGTGCCGGTCGATCTGGTCAGCACTCAGCGCCAGGATGTCGCCCTGTTCTGAATGGGTAGCGTTGTTGACCAGGATCGACGGTGCGCCCAGCAGCCCGGTGGTGGCTTCGAAGATGCGCCGCGGCGTCGTTGCCTGCGACAAATTCGCTTCCAGCCCATACGCGCGCACACCCAACGCATGGAGATCCGCCAGCAGCCGCTCCACATCGGCGGGGGTGCTGCCCCAGGGCTGCGCGGCGTCGTAGGGAAAGAAGTAGGTGACCATGATATCGGCGCCGGCGCGGGCCAGCGTGCGGGCAATGGCGGCGCCGATGCCGATGGCCCGGCTGGCGCCGGTGACGATGGCAATCTTCCCGCTCAAATCGATCTGCATACCCCGTCCCACGTCTCAAGTAAAAAGGCCGGATCCCTTGCGGCGACCCGGCCACTGTCTCTATTCTTCTGTTGCGGCCTTCGTCTTGACCACGCGTCCGTCGATCACGAGTTCGGCGTTGGTTTCGCTCGACACCTGGCGATAGACCTGCGTCGTGCTCAAACTGGCATGGCCAAGCCGTTCCTTCACCTCGCGCAGCTTGGCGCCTGAGTTGAGGAGATGGGTGGCAAAGCTGTGGCGCAGCGTGTGCGGCGTCACGGTGTCTTCGATCCCCACTTCCCGCACGTAGCGCTTGATGATCAGCCACAGCCCCTGGCGCGTTAGCCGTTGGCCGCGATGGTTCAAGAACAGCGCCTGCTCATCGGCGGAGATCACCAGGTGAGGGCGTCCGGCCTCCAGGTAGTGGGCCAGCGCA
Source organism: Caldilineaceae bacterium (assembly GCA_026645635.1). Classification (GTDB taxonomy): domain Bacteria; phylum Chloroflexota; class Anaerolineae; order Caldilineales; family Caldilineaceae; genus Fredericiella. Next base: position 1,373 of record JAPKMV010000847.1, on the reverse strand, counting down.
TTCACCGCACTCCCGCTGATGGGTACGCTGCGCTGGCGGCGATTGGTCGCCCCGCAGACGACCTGCCCGCGCGTCAGGTTGATATCCGCCACATCCAGGTTCACCAATTCTGTGACCCGCACGCCCGTCGCGTAGAGCGTCTCCATCAGCGCCAGGTCGCGCAACGCCTGCGGCGCGTTGGAGGCGGCAGGAGCGGCGAGCAATTTGTCCACATCTTCCGGGGGAATTGTCTGCGGCACGTGCTTTTTTACTTTGGGTGAGCTGACGCCGGCGGCAGGATCTTCGGCGATCTCGTGGGTGCGATACAGATAGTCGAAGAAACCCTTCAGGGCGGCGATCTTGCGCGCGATCGTTGTCGACGCGTAGCCGCGCTCGTTCAATTCCAGCAAGTACCGCTGCACCACGCCTTTGTCAACCTGCGGCCATGCCGTCACCTGGGCGCCGAATGGATCTCGGTAGCCTTCCAGGAAGACAAGCAACTGGTTGAGGTCGTTGCGATAGGCTGCGACCGTGTTATCGGAGGACGCTTCCTCCGCGGTCAGGTGTATGAGGAAACGCTCGATCTGTTCGCGCATCCCACTGCTCCTGAAACCATTCGAGAAAATCTTAGTGCATTGACGATCAGGGTAGGCGGAGAGGCGACCCACCCAGATGTACTTGACGAAGCACCCTGCAACTCATTCCTGTGAACTGAAGCCATCCTAACATAACATTGCACAAGCGCGAAACTGCCAATTGCCCGCGCCATGTTATAATCCATGCCTATGCCGCGCAAACCACGCAACCGCAACGGCGCTGCGCCGCCGCCGTCCAAGCCGCCAATCCAGCCTGCCCCCCTCTTTGGGTTCACCGCCGACTACTTCCAAATACTGGGCGCGCAGGTCGAGTCGAACAGCCAGATCGGCGCCGAAACGATGCGCGTGACCTTGCCGGACGGCCTGGCTGACTATTTTGGCCAACCTATGCTGTCGCTCTGCTTCCACAGCGACGGCATTGAGCAGGGTCATGAACTGGTCGCCCACGGCAGCCGCATCTTCGACCGGATGATGGGCTACCTCGATGGGCGCAGCGCCTTTGCCGTACAGCGTTTGCCGCTGCGCGTCAGCGACGGCGACGCGCTGATGCGCAGCCTGCGCCCGGTCAACGCCAGCGTGCACGACCTGCACATTCACGAGCAGCGCCAATATCTCTTTCTCTACTACTGGCGCATCACCTACCGCGCTGACGACAAGCGCCAGGAAATTTTCACGGTGCTGCTCGACCAGGAAGGGAAGCGTCTGCCACTGTGTGACGAGCCGGGCGCGCCCGTCGATGCGGTCGACCTGGCGTCGATGCTGGCGGACACCAGCCCGCTGGAACTGGAGCGCAACGAA
>JAPKMV010000846.1 GCA_026645635.1 Caldilineaceae bacterium | reverse complement strand
CGAACTCCAACCCGGATTTGATCACCCATGTCATCCCCAGCAACGATGACGCCATCCGCTCGGTCAAGCTGATTGTCGGCGCGATCGCCGACGCGGCCGAGGAAGGCATGCGCGTGCGCGATGTGGAGATGGTGGAGACCGGCCAGGTGAGCCGCAGCGAACTCGCCGAGATGGAACAGTATCTTGGGCCGAGCGTGCTGGCGAAACTCCAGAGCATGGATGACGACGAGGACTTCGAAGTGTACGAAGAACTCGAAGAAGGGATCGAGGACGACCTGGTGGACGCGCTCGAAGAGGAGTTGGTCGCAGAGATCGATGACGTTCTCAGCGAGGAAGCCCTCATCGATGAGGCCGCCGACGAGGATAGCAAATAAGGTTCTTGCCTTTGGCAAGCCAGCAATAGACGCAGGAGAAATGAGTGATGGCTGAGATTACTGCCGAAATGGTGAAATTGTTGCGCGAGGCGACCAACGCCGGCGTGCTTGACTGCAAGAAGGCGCTGACCGAGGCGAACGGCGACTTCGAGGCTGCCGCCGAACTGCTGCGCAAGAAGGGTCTGGCGGCGGCGGCCAAGAAGGCCAGCCGCGAGGCCAACGAGGGCGTGATCGGCAACTATGTGCACACCGGGGCGCGCGTCGCCAGCCTGGTGGAAGTGAACTGCGAGACTGACTTCGTGGCGCGCACGGACCAGTTCCAGCAGCTTGCTCGCGACCTGGCAATGCACGTGACCGCTTCCCGCCCCATGTGGGTGAGCCGTGACGAGGCGCCGGCCGACATCGTCGAGAAAGAACGTGCCATCTACCGCGAGCAGATGGCCGGCAGCGGGAAACCGCCGCAGGTGGTCGAGAAGATCATCGAAGGAAAGCTGGACAAATGGTACAGCGACATGTGCCTGCTGGAACAGCCTTTCGTCAAGGATCCGAACGTCACCATCCAGGATCTGCTTACCGCAAGCATTGCCGCCCTGGGTGAAAACATCAAGGTGCGGCGCTTTGCCCGGCTGGAAATCGGCGGGTAAACGCCAACGGCGAACCAATGCCCAGCCCAATCGGCTGGGCATTTCCTTATCCGTTCTCTGTATCTACAATCAACCACGATCCAATTGAGGGGAGTTGGCAGATGGCAGAACTCAAATACCAACGTATTCTACTCAAACTGGGGGGCGAGGCGTTGGCCGGCGAGGGCGGTTTTGGCATCAATCCCCGGCAAGCCGAATTCCTGGCGCAGCGCGTCGTGAGCGTCGTCAACCTGGGCGTGCAAGTTGCCGTCGTCATCGGCGGGGGCAACATGTGGCGCGGCAAGCAGGATGGCATGGATCACGGCATGGAGCGGGTCACCGCCGACCATATCGGCATGTTGGCGACGGTGATGAATGCGTTGGCGCTGCAGGATGCACTGGAACGGGTGGGGCTGCCGACAAGGGTCATGACCGGCATCGAGGTGCGGGCTGTGGCCGAGCCGTATATCCAGCGGCGGGCGATCCGTCACCTGGAAAAGGGCCGGGTGATCATCTTTGGCGCCGGCACGGGCAACCCCTATTTCACGACCGACACGGCGGCTTCTCTGCGGGCGATGGAGATCAACGCCGATATTCTGATGAAGGCGACCAAAGTCGACGCCGTCTACGACAAAGACCCCAAGAAGAACCCGGACGCCAAGCGCTTCGAGCGGCTCACCTACATCGATGCGCTCAACATGCGCGTCGGCGTCATGGACAGCACCGCAATGGCGATGTGCATGGACAACGATCTGCCCATCATGGTGCTCAACCTGTGGGAAGAAACTGCCCTGGAGCGCGCCGTGCTCGGCGCAACGGTGGGCACGGTGATCAGCGTCTAGTTTTCACTTCCGCCAGAATTTGTTAGAATACCGCTTGTGATTCCTATTTTCTAGTTTCTAATTCCTAGCAACCTGTTTTCCCATTTGTTCCGAAGCGGACACACCACTCCCTGCAAAGGAGATCGACCAGATGATCAAGGAAGTGATGGCGGATGCCACCAGCCGAATGGACAAGACAATCGATGCGCTGCGGCAGGATTACCAGACGATCCGCACCGGGCGTGCATCGCCGGCGCTGGTGGAGCACCTGACGGTGGAATACTACGGCTCGCCGACGCCGCTCATGCAACTGGCGACCATTTCGGTGCCCGAAGCGCAGCAGATTCTGATCAAACCCTATGCCCGCGGCGACATCGGCGCCATCGAGAAGGCCATCGCCAAGTCCGATTTAGGGCTGACACCGAACAACGACGGGCAGCAGATCCGCCTGGTGATTCCCGCGCTCAACGAGGAACGCCGCCGCGACCTGACCAAAGTGGTGAGCAAGCGCGCCGAAGAGGCGCGCGTCTCCGTGCGCAACATCCGCCGCGACGCCA
>JAPKMV010000845.1 GCA_026645635.1 Caldilineaceae bacterium | reverse complement strand
TGGAATGCCGATGGCGCCCATGATGGCGACCACCAGCCCATAGCCAAGTGAGCCGGCGATGACGGCCACGGCGATGAAGTAGAAGAGGTAGGAGAGAACGGCGAAGGTCAGCGCAACGACAAAGCCGACCGCCCAGCTCGTGACCGTGGCAAAGAACGCATCGCCAATCAGCGCCTGCACCGCCTGGGCGCCCAAGCCGAAGCCGAAGAAGAAGCCCCAGATCGGCAACAGGAAAAGGAAGAAGCGATAGCCGGCAAAACAAACGAACGCGCCGAAAAGCAGGCCGATCATCGTCGCACAGAAGATTTCAAAACCCATGATGTTATCCTTTCCAAGATGTAACGATGCAGCGACAAATAGATGAATCGACATTAATGCTACTTTAAGGCAGCACTAACGTCAAGATGCGGATGCGGGTCAAATTTGGGGGAGAGGGCAACCGCCAAACGACGGGCAACCCGCGCAATTTGTCTGCCCTCCCCGAAATCGCGCGCCGATCAACATTTGTGGTAGCATTCGTCTTGATGCTTCATCTTAGCGCTTCGATTCTGGCAGCGGATACAGCCAACCTGGCGGCAGCGGTGCGCGCTGCGGCTGCTGGCGGCGCAGCGTCGATCCATGTGGATGTGATGGATGGGCGCTACGTCGCCAACTATGCATTCAGCCCAAAGACCATCGCCGACCTGCGCCGCGTCACCGATCTGCCGCTCCACGCCCATCTAGAGGTGGCCGACCCGGCGCGCACGATCCCGCTCTTTGCCGCAGCCGACATGATCATCGTGCAGGAGGACACTGCCGTCGATTTGGCGGAGACATTGACGCTGATTCGTGTGCAGGGCAACCAGATCGGTGTAGCGGTCAACCTGGATCGCGCTGTGGCGCCGCTGGCGCCGTTCCTGGCGGAGATCGACCTGCTGCTGGTGATGGCAGTCTGGCCGGGTTTCGGCGGGCAGCCTTTCGATATACGGGCGTTGGAGAAGGTGGCGTGGGCGGCGGCGCAGCGGCAACAACTCGGGCTGGCGTTTGCCATAGGTGTGGATGGCGGCATTGACCCTGTGACGATTAGAACAGCCGTGGACGCGGGGGCGGATTTCTTTGCGGTGGGCAGCGCCGTGTTTAAGGGGGAGATCAGCAGAAATCTACGCGCGATGCTCGGGCAGTAGCGTACATCACATCACCCGACTTATTCTCAGGGTTACTCAACGGAGGTGACAGCAATGCAATACCGTTACATGGGCAAGACCGGTCTCAAAGTCAGCGAACTCTGTCTGGGCGCGATGACCTTTGGCCGCGAGACGAGTGAGGCCGACAGCTTCGCCATCCTCGACCACTTCGCCGCGGCGGGCGGCAACTTCATCGACACCGCCGATGTCTACACGCGCGGCGTCTCCGAGGAGATCGTGGGGCGCTGGCTGCGCAACCAGCGTCGCGATGACTTCGTGATCGCGACCAAAGTGCGCTTTGGCATGGGCGACGGGCCAAACGACGTCGGGTTGAGCCGCAAGCACATCCTCGCCGGCATCGACGCCAGTCTGCGCCGTCTGGGCGTCGACTACGTCGATCTCTACCAGGTGCACTGCTACGATCCGGGGACGCCGCTGGCGGAGACGCTCGCCACGCTGGACACGTTGGTGCGCAGCGGCAAGGTGCGCTACATCGGCGCCAGCAACTACTCTGGCTGGCAGTTGCAGAAGTCTATCGACATCAGCCAGCGCATGGGCTGGGAGCAGTACACCTGTCTACAGCCCCTCTACAACCTGCTCGACCGCAGCGTGGAGTGGGAGTTGGCGCCGGTCTGCCAGAATGAAGGGCTGGGTATCATCCCATGGAGTCCGTTGCGCGGCGGCTGGCTCAGCGGCAAGTATCACCGCAACATGGCGGCGCCGGTCGCGGGGACGCGCATCGACGATGCGACGCAGCATGGGTGGGGCGAGGCGTGGGATGCCTATGCCAACGAACGCACCTGGCGTGTGCTGGACGAGTTGTTTGCCGTGGCGGAAGAGGTGGGGAAGACGCCGGCGCAGGTGGCGCTCAACTGGCTGCTGCAACGCCCCGCAGTCACGGCGCCGATCATCGGCGTGCGCACGATGACACACCTGGAGAACAACCTGGGCGCCGTCGGCTGGGCGCTGAGCCAGGAACAGATAGCCCGGCTCGACGCGGTGAGCGCCACCAAGCCGCCCTATCCCTATGACTTTATCAATGGCGCTGTTGGCAATCGCCTGCGCGGGTAAGGGATGGTAAGTGATGCGTGTTGCGTGTTGCGTGACAGGAAATCGACTCACCTGCCACGCAACACGTAACACGCATCACGCATCACGCACTATTTGTTGGGCATGCCAAACGCTGCCTTCGTCCCGGGCAGCAGCGCGTAGATCA
>JAPKMV010000844.1 GCA_026645635.1 Caldilineaceae bacterium | reverse complement strand
GACGGCGGCGGCGCTGGCCGGCGCAGTCAAGGCGCAGGGCGGCGTCGATCTGGTGCTCACAGGCAAGCAGAGCGTCGACGACAACAGCGGTGCGGTTTTCGCCGGCGTCGCCAGCAAACTCGGCTGGCCGCTGGTCTCCGGCGTGACCAAGATCGTGGATGTGGCCGGCGGCCGCGTCACGGTGGAGCGCATGGTGGAAGGCGCGCAGGAGACGCTGAGCCTGCCGCTGCCCGCAGTGCTGAGCGTCGGCAAGGAAATCAACGACCCGCGCTACCCCAGCTTCATGGGCATCCGCAAGGCCGGCAAGGCCGTCATCCCCGCCACCCCGGTGAGCGGCCTCGGCGTGGCGGCCGGCCAGACGCAGTGGACCAACGTGCGCCGGCCGGATGAGCGCAAGACCAAAGTCGTCATGATCGACGGCGCCTCGGCGCAGGAAAAGGCCGCCAAGCTGGCCGACGCGCTGCTGGCCGAGAAGGTAATTTAAGGAGAGCACCATGTCTGTACTGGTTTGGATCGAACAAACGAACGGCGCTGCCGTCGCCAATTCTTGGGAAGTGCTGGGCAAGGGCCGTGAACTGGCCAACGCGTTGGCCGCGCCGCTGGTCGCCGCCGTGATCGGCAGCAACGTCGATGCGGCCGCCCAACAGGCTCTCGCCTACGGCGCCGACACGGTGCTGGCGCTGGCCAGCCCGGCCCTGGGCGACTACCGGCTCAGCGGCTATGCCGCCGCGCTGGAGACCGCGGTCAAGGAAGCCGGTGCGACGGTGCTGCTGGCCGCCGCCACGACCCGCGGCCGCGAAGTCACTGCCACCGTCGCCTGCAACCTGGGCGCGGGGCTGGCCCCGGATGCGGTGGATCTGCGCATCGACGGCGGCAAGCTGGTCGCCACCCGCTCCATCTACTCGAACAACATTCTCACCGACGTCACCTTCAGCAGCGGGCTGCAGGTGGCCAGCGTGCGCCCCCGCTCCTTCCCCATGCCGGAAGCCGGCGCGGCGAAGGGCGCGGTCAAGGCGGTGGATCCGGGCGTGAGCGAAGGTGCGATCAAGGAGCAGGTTGTGGCCGTCAAGACCACCGACAGCGGCGAGATCAGCCTCACCGACGCCTCCAAGATCGTTTCGGGCGGGCGCGGCGTGGCCCAGGACCCGGCCAAGGGCTTTGCCCTGGTGGGCGAACTGGCCTCCGCCATCGGGGCCGCTGTCGGCGCCAGCCGCGCTGCGGTGGACGCGGGCTTCATCCCCTATAAGCATCAGGTCGGGCAGACGGGCAAGACCGTCAAGCCGGATCTCTACATCGCCTGTGGCATCAGCGGTGCGATTCAGCACCTGGCCGGCATGGGCGGCAGCAAGGTGATCGTGGCGATCAACAAGGACGCCGAGGCGCCGATCTTCGAGAAGGCCAACTACGGCATCGTGGGCGACCTGTACGAGGTCGTGCCGGCGCTGACTGCCGAGTTCAAGAAGCGCCTGGGATAGAATTTCCGGTTGCACATAAAGCAGCGAGGCCAGGGGCAAGCCCCTGGCCTCGCTGCTTTATGTGCAGAAGGTCTACCGCTCCATCAGCGGCAGATAGACCCGCCCCGCCTCGGCGAAGCTGTTGATGCGCGTTGCCACCCGGACGCCGCTGCGGTCTACGAAGCTGTTGACGATGACGGTGCTGGCGACGCCGACGCTGCTGCTTACCTGCGTGGCCGGCGTCACCGAGTAGCTCTGGCCGCCGATGCGCCAGACCGCGGCGTCGGCGCTGCGCATCATGCCCGCCTGCTCGACCGCGCCGATGGCGTTGTCGTCGCCCGCACCGGGCGGGACGCGCGTCTCCACCTCATGCAGCAGCCGCACGCCGTTCACCGTGCTGTATTCTGCTTCCACCAACGCACCCACGACGAGCAGGCCATGCTCCTCCTCGAATCGGGTCTGGTTGTCGGCCACGAAGGTGACGCCGCCGATCGTCCAGTCGCCCAGAAAGCTGTTGGCCGGCATCAGTTCGACAAAGCCGACGAGTTTGCTGTGGCCAGGTTCGCCCACGTCGCCGTCCGCCGCGGTGATCTCGATCTCCTGCGCCACGCGCTGCCCCTGGGCGTCGAGGCGGAACTCCACCTTGACCCGCACGCCCACGGCAAAGACACCTTCGTCGTCCAGCTTCGTCTGCTCGGTCACGCTGTAGGAGACGCCGCCGATGACCCAGGCGCCGATCAACCCCTGGCCGGGCAGGCTGTCGATAAGGCCAAAGGCCTTGCCGTCGTCCACCGGGCTGTAGTCGTCGCCATTCCCGCCGTCATCATCGCCGTTCAGGATCGCTGTCTTGATCTCGGTGGCGCGGAAGCTGCCATCGGCCTCGACAACGAACTCCACCTTGACATAGGCGTCGATGCCGAGGGGGCCG
>JAPKMV010000843.1 GCA_026645635.1 Caldilineaceae bacterium | reverse complement strand
GATGGGCGCGCTGGTGAGGAGACATTTGCTCGATGGCTGGCAGCACCGTGGCATCACCGTTCTTGACCGCGGCCCCGCGCACCTTTGGCGCAGGGAGCGCCGCCTATGCCGCCGCGCGCCCGCGCTATCCCACCGCGCTCTTCGCCTATCTGGTGGATCAGTGCCGCGCGCACCGGCGGGCGTGGGACTGCGCGTGCGGCACCGGCCAGGCGGCGCTGGGGCTGGCGCAGCATTTCGCGCAGGTCTGTGCGACGGACATGAGCGCCGGTCAACTGGCTGCGGCGGCGCGGCATCCGGCCATCGCCTACGCAGTGCAGTCCGCCGAGGCGCCCGCCTTTGCCCCGGCCAGCTTCGACGCCATCTGCGTGGCGCAGGCGCTGCACTGGTTCGACCTGGACGCCTTCTGGCCGGCGGTGCAGCGGCTCCTGCGCCCGGGGGGTGTTTTTGCCGCGTGGGGCTACGCCTGGTTCACGGTGACGCCGGAGGTGGATCGGGTGGTCGCGGCGCAGTTGCTGCCCCGGCTTGCGCCCTACTGGGCGCCGCAGAACCGGCTGCTCTGGGACGGCTACCGGGCCATCGACTTCCCCTTTGCGCCGCTCGCCGCACCGGACTTCGCCATCGCGGTGAGGTGGACGGCGGATCAATTATGGGACTACGTTGCTTCGTGGTCGGCGGCGCGGCGCTGCGTGGAAGCGGAAGGGACGGCGGCGCTGGCGCCGATGCGCGCTGCGCTGTTGGCCGCCTGGGGTGCTCCGCCCGCACCGCGGCGCATCACTATGCCGCTTGTGGTGCGGATCGGCCGGTGGGAAGGCTAAGCAATTACGTCCCTTGCGAAGAACAGCGCTGTCTCGCCGGCTGCCTCACCGTCCGGCGCGTAGAGCGTCTGGTCCAGCCCACACAGCACAAACCCCATGTGCCGGTAGAACTGGATCGCCGGGTAGTTGACGCTGCTGGTTTCGAGCCAGAGACAGCGCGCGCCGATCTGCTGCGCATACTCCGTCACCGCAGCGAGGAGCAGCCGCCCGACGCCGCGCCCGCGCTGCGCCGGCGCCACGTACAGATGCCAGATGGCGGCGCGGCGGTTCCACGCTTCATGGCGCACTGCCGCAAAGCCCACGATGGTGCTGTCGTCCACCGCGACGAAGCCCTGCTGCCACAGGCGGTCGTCGCCAAGTTCGTCTTGCAAGGGAAACGACTTGCCCAGCGGCGGCTCGACGGCGCTTTCGACCAGGGCAAACGACGCTGGCGTCGCCTCGACGCTGTAGATGCGCTCGGTGACAAAGGACGTGTCCAGGTTCAGCAGGCCGCTGGAATCGCCAGGCAGGTCAACAGGGCGAAGGATCAGCGTCAAGTCAGCCATGCCCGCACCTGCGTAAAGACCTCTGGCTGCCACAGCAACTCCAAATGGCCCGTCGCGTAGCGAATCTCTTGCCGCGCCGGCGGGATGGCCAGGTCGAAGCGCGGGTCGGCGTGGCGGCCCAGCGCGCTGTCCAACGGCACCAGGCCGTCGCCCAACAGCGCACCGGTGGGATTCGCCGTGCGTTTGCCCAGCACGGCGGCCACCGCGTAGCATTGGACGCCCGCGGGCAGCGGCAGCGGTTGGCGTGAGTCGCCGGTGCGGGCAAAGCGGTTCGCATCGACCCGATCCTCGTCGCGCAGGTTGCCGTAGCGCAGGTCGGTGATCCCCGCGCTGCGGATCTGGCCCAGGCGCGCCAGCGGCGCCAGCCAGGGCGAGGCCGCCAGAAAGACGTCGATCCAGTTGCCGCCCCGCTCCAGCGGCGAGCCGTGATGCGGCGTGCCTAGAAAGACCAGCTTGCGCAGCAACTGCGGCCACTGCATCCCCGCGGCCGCCGCATAGTGGCAGGCACTGCGCGCCACCAGCCCGCCCATGCTGTGGCCGACGATCATCACCTCGTCCACCATCTCCGGCCAGGCGGCCAGGGTGTCTTCGAGCAGGGTGGCGAAGGCGTGGCCGTTGGCGGCGATGTGCAGCCCGCTGTTGTAGTGCAGATAGAGCGGCGTGTAGCCGAGGTCAGCGGCCAGCGCCCGGCTCTGGTCGTCGACCTGGGCCGCCAGAGAGCGCGCCCACTGGCGGTCGTTCATGCAGAGGCCGTGGATGAAGATCATCAGCTTGCGGTTGTGTTGATCGAAGGCCAGGGGATCGTGCTGGCGCAGCGTCATTTTAATGGCCAACGGGTTGTGGGTGGCGGCCAGGTGATCGCCGAGCACGCCATTGGCCGCGGCCAGGAGCGCCTCGCGCTTCTCGGTCGATTCAACCTGGTCGAGCAAGGCCACCACCGACGCCAGGCTCAGGTCGAGCGTCACGCCGACGAGCTGGGTCACATTGCGCACACTGCGGTAGACGAAGCCGGTGATGCCCCGGG
>JAPKMV010000842.1 GCA_026645635.1 Caldilineaceae bacterium | reverse complement strand
GCAGCGGCGCCCACGCCCAAGAGCAGCCACAGCACCGTGCCATCTGCGCGGAGCCAGGCCAGGTCGGTGTTGATGATGAGACTCTCTTGCATCAGCTTGAACTGGCCGAAAACCGGGCTGTCGAAGAACGCGGAGAGCGCCTGGGCGGGCGGGCCAAAGGCCAGCGGATTGCTCCAGTCCGTCGGGTAGATGCTGCGCAGAGCGATTTCATAGTTGACGAAGTTGATGCTCACCGCGGCAAGCTGCACCACGAAGGAAACCCCGGCCACGCCGTAGACGATCCACCGTGTGCGCAGCCGGCGCGCAGGCACACCCGCCTGTGCCGGCTGTTCCAGCAGCGGCGCCAGCACCAGCACCCAGAAAGGCGTCAGCGGCACCAGGAAGCGCGGCCCCCAGGCGAAGCCGCCCCACCACATCCACCACGCGCTGTAAAGCAGGATCAGCGTGGCGCTTAGCAGCAGGATGACGCTGCCTTCGCTGCGGTGACGGCGGAGGAAGGGGACAAAACCGACCAGGCTGGCCAGGAAGAGAGGCGTGTGCAGCAGCACACTGCGGTACGGGCTGAAGAGCAGCCCATATAGCCCCGCCAGAATCGGGTTGCTGAATCCTTCGCCGCTGTCGAAATGATAGCCAGTGTCGAAGGGATTGCCGAAGCGGGCAAAGTTGTAGGCCATCAACAGCAGGCCGGCGACGATCACCGGCGTCACAAAGGCGCCCAGCCCCAACAGCAGCCGCGGCACGCCAAACGAGCGCCCGCGCACAAACCAATCCACCAGCCACCAGCCGCCGAGGACGGCGATCAGCACCGCGTGCGCAGTCACCGTGGCCACTGCGGTCGCCGCGCCAATGCCGGCCACGAACAGCCACGGCCAGCGGCCGTTCTGCCGCCAGGCGAGAATCCCGTAGAAAGTGAGCAGCAGGCTCAGCCCGCTCAGCGGCTCGCCAAAGAACTGCTTGGCATAGGGCCAGGCTATGGTGCTCAGCCCGAACAGCAGCCCCAGCGCCAGCCCCGTGCGGTCGCCGTAGCCCAGCCGCAGCGCCGTCAGCCAGAGCAGCGCGGCGGTCCACGCCGTGATGAAGGCGTTGAACAGCAGCGTGCCCTGCAACTGTCCCAGCTCGATATTGGCGCGGCTGATGCTGTTGAGCAGCCAGTACCAGGGCACGGCCAGGAACGAAGGCGCCGGGCCTTTCTTGCTGTAGACCTGGCCGTCCTCGCCAAAGGCGCCCAGCACCTCGCCGCTGCTGTTGGTCCACTGCGTCCAGGCGATGGCGTTGGTGTCCAGATCGCCGCGCAATGCCACCGACTCAGTGACGGCAAACATGCTCGTCTCATCCACGATGTGAAATTTACCTGAACTGCTCAGCACATAGATGATGGTCAACAAGGCCATCAACAGCAGCAGGCCGTACCCGCGTGTTCGCTTCATAGCTATCGCATCACTCAATTTTCTTGATTCATCACACCTACGCTGCCGAGTGTGGCTTCCTGGCCTGCTGGATTGCCCGCAGCGTCGAGCAGGTCGATCGGCGCCAGTGTATCCGCATCATACACCAGAACGCGCACGATGTAGTCGCCCGGCGGCAGATCAGGCGGCAGGTGCAGCAGGTACACGTTGAGCGGCTGGTCGTCCGGCTGCCACTGTGCCGGCGCCCGGTGGCGGTCGTTGAGCAGCCGTTCGTCGGCCTGGGCCAGCCGGGCGTCGCTGCTGTCGTAGAGGGCCACCCGCACCTTCAGGGGGCGGTCGCCGATGGCTGTCTCCCCGCGCTGCCACCGGATGACCACCGGCAGCGGTTGACCGGGCTGCGCAGTTGCGGGCAGGTCAACCGCCACGGTCTCAACCCCGGCAAAGCGAATTGTCGCCGGCGTCAGATCGGGCGCCAGGGTGAAGGTTGTCGGCGGGTTCATCTCCCACCAGTCGACCGCATAGCCCTGGAACCACTGTTCGCCCGCGCGGCGGCCCACCTGGTCGAGCAGAAAAGGCACGGCGCGCCGCGGGTCGGTGTCGCTCTCGAACCACTGCACCCAGAAGATGCGCCGCGCTGCGCCGGCCCACGCTTCCAACCGCTGGTCGATGTCGTTAATGTCTACGAAGAGATAGCGCGCTGCGGCGGCGTCTGTCGCCGTGAGCACTGCGCCGGCGTCGATGGCGTAAGGCTGGTAATAGAAGCCGAAAGGATACTTCTGGTCGACCAAGATCACATCGCCGGGGCCGGTCTGGTCACGCAGCCAGGCGGTCACGCCGCTGATGTCCTCGCGGGCGAAGCGCGGGTCGTAGAGATCGGCCTGCACCGCCGGGACGATGCCCACCAGCAGCGCGACAACCCCAACGACTGCCAGCGGTCGCCCCCAGCGGGCATAGGCCGCCAGCCCGACGCCCAGCAACG
>JAPKMV010000841.1 GCA_026645635.1 Caldilineaceae bacterium | reverse complement strand
GGCCAGGCGCTGTGTCATGCCGCGGCTGTAAGTGCGCACCGGGTCGCGGCGCCGCGCCCACAAGTCCACCGCGCGCAGCACGGCTTCGATGCGCGCTTCTGGCTGGTGGATGTCGTACAGTTGGGCAAAGAAGGTGAGGTTTTCCCAGGCGCTCAGGTTGTCGTAGAGCAGCGGCGCGTGGCTGACAAGGCCGATGTAGCGGCGCAGTTCGTGGCCGGTCTTGCGCAGCGAGACACCGCCAAGCACCACATCACCCCGGTCAGGTTTGCCGAGGCCGGCAATCATGCGCATCAGGGTGGATTTGCCCGCGCCATTGGCCCCGAGCAGGGCAACCACCTGGCCCTGCTCGACGGTGAGATCGACGCCGCTGAGCACGCGCTTGCGGCCAAACCGTTTGTGGACGTTCGTAACGGAAATGAGCGACTCAGCCACGCTGCGCTTCGACGTAGATTTCTTCCGGCTCTTCTTCGTACCGGCTCGGGCACTTGAGCAACAGCGTTTCAGCCTGGAAACTGCCGTCGGGCAGCATTTCACCCTCGATGATCGCCGACGCCGCGCGCTGGAAATTATCCGGGCGCGGTCCATAGAAGACGATGGGGAGCTGCTCCCCGCTCTCGTCGGCAATCGAAAACTTCAGGGTGATCTCCCTGGCGTTCCACTCTTCGCTGCCTTCGACCACGTTGCCGCTGACGCGGATGCGTTGGCCATAGGCTTCGGCGCCGCGTCCGTGCACTTCGGCGACGGTCAGATAGTAGGCGCCGGTGCTCATCGTCGCCTGCACCATCTGCACGGCCAGATAGCCGACGAAGAGCATGATCAGTAAGCCGCCGGCCACAAATTTCATGTTGATCCGGCTGGCAGGACGATCCGCGAGATTGCTGGGAATGGGTGCTGAATTGATGTCTTGCATGGTCAAAGTTTACCTCAAAGCAACGAATTCCAGAAAGACGCAGGCTGCACACGTAGCGGGGAGGCGCCGTAATCTCCGATCTCTAATCTCCAATCTCAGAGATCGGAGATTAGAGATTAGAGATTGATTCATCTTGATCTTCTTCGTATTGATCCTCTTCGTCGTCCGGGAAGAGGATCTCCAGCGCCTGCTCGGCCAGCAGCCCTGGCACCAGCACGTCGGCGCGAGCCAGGTTGCCCGCAGTCAGGCCGTAGATCGCGCTGAGCGCCTCGCTGCGCACGTAGGCGGGGATGCCTTCACTCTCCAGGCGCCCTTTGACGACATGCGCCTCCATCGTGTTGGCCGCCTGCCAGACGACGACCGGCTCATTTTCGGAGCCGCCGCCCGTCGTCGCCGAAACGGATGCGGTCTGCCCAGAGTCGGCTTTGCGGCGAAACCAGCCCGGCAGCGCCTCAGTCCATGCGGTCATGACGTTTGCTCGTTCCAGTGCGCCGGCAACAGAAATTCGTCGCCGCGGCGCGGAAAGGGTGTGACCTCAACAATTGCGTTCCGGTCGATAGGGCCATAGACATGCGGAAAGATGTGGCCGTCCGCCGCCTCCCTGCGCAGCGGCGCCGTCAACTGCGCGACCGCTACGGTCAGGATCACCCATTCGCCCGGTGCACCGCGATAGAAACGGTTGGCCACTTGCAGCAGCCGTTCTCGTTCAGCGGTGCAGTGAACAAAGCCTTCGTGCGCCAGTGTAGCAGCGACGTAGTTTTCGTCCGGTGGCGTATCTTCCCAATCGGCGCGGGTGGCCATGTGATAGATAATCGCATGGTGCGTCATCGTTCAGACCAGACTCGCCGCACGCACGCCGACGAATGGATTGTGCTCGCGCTCGTAGCCGATGGTCGTCGCCGGCCCGTGGCCTGGGTAGACCGTGTAGTCGTCGGGCAAAGCCAGCAACTGCGTGCGAATGCTCTGCAAGAGCGTCGGCCCGTCCGCGCCCGGCAAGTCGAAGCGTCCGATACTGTCGCGGAAGAGCGTATCGCCGGCAAAGACCTGGCGCCCGGCATGGTGGACGAAGACCACATGGCCGGGTGCGTGCCCCGGCGTGAAGCGCACTTCCAGGGTCTCGTCGCCCACAGCAATCTGTTCGCCGTGGGTGAGATAGCCATCCGGGTCATCCAGCGGGTCCACTTCCATATCGAGCCAGAGGCGCACCCGTTCCGGCAGTTCGTGGAGCACCGGCAGATCCAGTTCATGGAGATAGAAGGGCGCGCCGGTAGCTGCTCTGATCGCGCTCACCGCCATCACATGGTCGAAGTGGGCGTGGGTGTTGATGATGCGGTCGATCTTGAGCGCCTGCTGGTCGACCACGCGCAGGATGGCGCGGGCATTGTCGCCGGGGTCGATGATGACGGCGCGACGCGTGCGGCTGCACCCAAAGATGTAGCAGTTCTCCTGCAGCAAGCCTACGGTCAAGCCTTTGACAAT
>JAPKMV010000840.1 GCA_026645635.1 Caldilineaceae bacterium | reverse complement strand
TGTCCCGTTGTCTGGTATGAAACGCGCCGTGGCCTTCAGAAAGCCGCCGCGGAAAGCAAGCTGCGCCGACTTGACCAGATTGCCCCGTTCTTTCACTGGGAGAATCTGAATCGGGCCGACTGGCTTTTGGCCGCTGACACCTGGGCTGCGCTTGCCCTCCGGGGTCGCACACCAGGAGATGCTGACCTGCTGATTGCCGTTTTTGCCGCACAACGTAGTGCCAGATTGGTCACAAGCAATCTGCGCCACTTTGATTTGTTGGCCACAGAATTGTCACTCACTGTCGAAGATTGGCAATCCAAAGCGTGAATATAAGCCACCGTCGCGCACAAAGAAACCGCCCACTACGCCACCTGGCGCGACGCCGTGGCGCCCATGATGGCACAGCCACGCACGAACGTGAAGTACAGCTACGTCTTCGATACGGATGCAGCGTAGGGAAGACCGCGATAGATCGCGGATGACGCGGATTCGGCGGATTTGCACGGATTTATCACTGGAAGTTCAACGCTATGCTGGGCGGTCAGATAGACCAATCCTCCAGCGCCAGCCCGGGCACATGCCGAAAATCGCGCCAGTTCCTGGTGACAACAGTCGCGCCATGCACAAGGGCTATCGCCGCGATGCGCAGATCTTGCGTGCCAATGCGGAGCTTCGCCTGGCGCAATTGAACGAAGTGCGCGGCTGCTTCCTCCGTATAGGCAAGATCGTGATTTCCCGATAGAACAGCAGCGTTGCTTGCAGCAGTCGGAAGCGCAGCGGTGCATCCGATTCTGAGCGGAGGGCGTGGATCTGCGCCAGACGCCCCTGCATTTGTTCCGCCACAGTGATTACCGAGACTGCGCATTGCTGCGGATCTTGCTGCTGCAAATGGGCGGCAATGGCAAGATTACCGCGCTGCAGCAGCGAGACATGATCGGTATCGAGTAGGTAGAGCGGGGTTGCTGCCATATTCGTCGCCAGTTCAGTGCTGCGAATCTTCACTCATCTGGCGCTGGGCGGCAATCGCCGCCTGAAATTCATCCCATGTTGGATCATCAGCAAAGGCGCCGGCCCAGCGGAGCCATGAATTGATTTCTGTCAATTCCGGCATGGGAACATCGATATGGACCACGCGACTCACTTGCTGAATCTCAACCAATGCCGCCCGCAGCTGCGCCAACACGTCAGTCTCATTGGCGCCGGTGACCACGATTTCGGGCAGCAACAATGAGCGCGCACTATAACCATTGTTTGGCTGTTTGGTCAGCAAAACGGCATGTTCCATGTCATATCTCCAACGATCAAACTGACAAGGTTGTCGGCAACTACAGCGTCATTCTACTATAACATACAGCTACGTCTTCGACACCGATCACGCGTAGGGCAAGGCTCAAATAGACCGCGGATTCGGCGGATTTGCGCGGATAGAAACCTGAGAAAAATCCGCGAGCATCCGCCTCATCCGCCAAATCCGCGGTCGATGTCCAAGGTCGTGTGCAGACGGTCTATCCCCCCAGTTGCGGCATCACCTCCGCCGCCAGCACCTCCAGATGCTCCGCCTCGTTGTAGACCGGGTTCAGCAGCAGATGGGTCGCGCCGGCAGCCACGTATTGCTGCAACTGCTCGGTGCAGCGCGCGGCATCGCCCCAGACGGCCACCTGATCGGCCAGGTCGGGATTGCCGTAGTGAACGCCAAACCAGCCGCGCAGCCGCCGCGCCGCACGCTCCTCCTTGCGGTCCACGGCGATATAGATGCGCTTGGAGATCGGGAACGACGCCGGCGACCGTCCCGCCTCCGCCAGATGCTCGTGCAGCACCGCGATCTGCGTCGCAAAGTGCTCGCGCGTGGCGACGCCTGAACCGACGAAGCCGTCGCCCTGCGCCACCGCCCGCTTCAGCGCCGCAGTCGATTTTGCGCCAAACCAGATGGGCGGATGGGGCTGCTGCACCGGCCTGGGCCACAACTTCTGCTCGCGAAACGACCAGAAGACGCCGTCGAAGCTGGCTGCCGGCTCGCTCCACAGCGCCTTCATCACCGCCAGCGCCTCGTTGAAGCGCAGCAGCCGCCGCTCGCCCGAGTAGCCCAGCACCCGCTCGACGCCTTCCTGCCCCAGCCCCACGCCCACGTTGAGCCGCCCGTTGCTCATAAAATCCAGGCTGGCGAGACTCTTGGCCAGCAAGATCGGGTTGTGCCGCGCCAGCACCATCACCGCCACGCCGATGCGCACGCGCTGCGTCAGCGCGGCGACATACGCAAGCAGCGTGCTGGGGTCGAGCGCGGGCGCTCCGCCCAGCACCTCTTCCGTTACCCACAAACTGTCATAGGCCAGTTCGTCGGCGCGCGCCACGAACGCACCCACGCGCGCCATGTCGGCCGGCGCGCCGAGCCAATCCTGCGGAATCGCAAT
>JAPKMV010000083.1 GCA_026645635.1 Caldilineaceae bacterium | reverse complement strand
ACGAATTGACACAGAACCTTGCGCAGTCATTCGTCAAAATTCGTGCAATTCGTGACTGCATTTCAACATGCCCTCACGCTGCCGCCAGTATAGCAGACACTCGCTATCTCTGCGCGCATCCGCTCAATCCTTTCGGCAAGCCCATGACACCGCCGCGTCATCCGTGTTCCCTTCCTCCTGCCCCACCAGTTCGCCGCGCCTGGCGCCCTCTGTTACAATTTCTTCATGTCCGAACAGATTCTCCTCATCGACGACGACACCCTGCTGCGGCGCAGCCTGGCCTTTGCCCTGGAACGCACCGGCTACCGCGTCAGCACCGCCGCCACCGCCGAGGATGGCCTGGCGCAGATCGCCGCGGTGCAACCCGACCTGGTGCTGCTCGACATCGGGCTGCCGGGCATGGATGGACTGGACGCCCTGCGCCAGATGCGCCGCCACGCCGATCTGCCGGTAATCTTGGTCACCGCCCGCCGCCGCGAACTGGAGCAGGTGCTGGGCCTGGAACTGGGCGCCGACGACTACGTGACCAAACCCTTCGACGTGGAGGTGCTGCTGGCGCGCATCAAAGCCGTGCTCCGCCGTTACCGCAGCGCCGACCTGCCCGGTGCGGGCGCCACGCCCCCCGCGCTCGGCGACCTGCTGATCGACGCCAGCGCCCACACGCGCGAGTTCGACCTGCTCCACGCGCTGGCGCAGCAGCCGGGCCACGTCTTCACGGCCGAGGAACTGCTCAGCCGCGTCTGGGGCGACGACTTCTTCGGCGAGCCGCAGGTGCTTTATGTTCACATCCGCCGCCTGCGCGAGAAGATCGAGGACGATCCCAGCGCGCCGCGGCGCATCCTCACCGTGCGCGGCGTCGGCTACAAGCTGGCCGTGCAGGAGGCGTGAGATGC
Organism: Caldilineaceae bacterium; assembly: GCA_026645635.1. Taxonomy (GTDB): domain Bacteria; phylum Chloroflexota; class Anaerolineae; order Caldilineales; family Caldilineaceae; genus Fredericiella. The sequence goes on along the minus strand of JAPKMV010000083.1, from coordinate 8,991 downwards.
GTTCCCTGCGCAGCCGCCTGATCCTCACCCACCTGCTACCCCTCCTGGTGGTGATTCCGCTGCTGGGGTTGGCCTTCTACTTCGCCTGGTCGTCGTTGAGCGCGCTCTCCACAGCCAGCGCCGTGTTGACGCCCAGCATCGAATCGATCAAGACCCAGGCTGAGCTGATCGCGCGACTGGCCGGGCGGCAGGGCGACATCTGGACCGACCCGGCGCAGGCGGAGGCGCTGCTGCGCAATCTGCGCAACGACACCTTGACGCTCACCCTGCTCGACGATGCGGGCCAACTGCTGGCCACGGCGCCACTCACCAGCACTGTCGGCGGCGCCAGCCTGGCCCGCGTGGCCGAGGTCAGCGCCGTGCTGCGCGGCGAGGAATCCGTCCAGGTAGTGGTTGCCACGGCGGAACGCGCCCAAACCGTGCGCATCGTCACGCCGATCCTCGATCCACAGCGCCAACTGCTGGGCGTGCTGGTGGTCTCCCATGAGGTCGCCGTCGCCGAAGACGTGATCGGCCAGGTGATCCTGCTCCTGGGTGCGGTCGTGTTCGTGCTGCTGGCGACCAGTTTGGGCATCGGGCTGTGGCTCTCGCTGCGCCTCAACGACTCTCTGCGCCGGGCCACGGCCGCGCTGCACGATGTTGCCACCGGTCAGCCGCAGGTGACGCTGCCCGACCAGGGCATCCGCGAGATCGACGATCTCTACCAGGCGGTCAACGGGCTGGTGGAGCGGCTGCGCACGCTGGAAGCCGCCCGCCAGCGGCTGCTGGCCAACCTGGTGCATGAGTTGGGACGGCCGCTGGGTTCGCTGCGCGCCGCGATCTACGCGCTGCGCCAGGGCGCGGCGGAGGAGCCGGAGCTGCGCAACGAACTCCTGGCGGGCATTGATGCCCAGATCGACCGGCTGGAGCCGCTGCTGGGGGAACTGACCGAACTCCACGCCCAGGTGCTTGGCCCGCGCGAACTGGAACGCACGCCCACGCCGCTCACCCCCTGGCTCACCGATCTGGCCGTGGTCTGGCGCGCCGCCGCGGAGCAGAAGGGCATCACCTGGCGCAGCGACATCCCGCTGGACCTGCCCACGGCGACTATCGACGCGCGCCAACTGGCGCGGGCGGTCGGCAATCTGCTCAGCAACGCCGTCAAGTTCACCCCCGCCAGTGGGACGATTCAGATCACGGCGCGCGTCGCAGATGGCACAGATGGCCGCCGCTGCGCGATCAGTGTGCGCGACAACGGCCCCGGCATCGCCCCGGCGGACCAGGCGCGCATCTTCGAGCCGTTTCAGCGGGGTGAGGCGCAGCAGCGCTTTCCCCAGGGCATGGGGCTGGGGCTGACCATCGCTCGCGACATTGCCGTGGCGCACGGGGGGACAGTCGCAATAACAAGTGAACTCGGTGCGGGCGCCGAGTTCACCTTGACATTTTCTTTGTAGGAGAGTCAGCCTGGGCTGCGCCGTTCGAGGCGATCAGCCGGGGGCAATGGCTGGCTGGGCTGCGATGCCATTCACCTCAACGGATGCGATCTCGATGCCCAGGTCACGCATCCGGGACACAACGCCATAAAGGGCCGGGTAGTCGGGCAAGTCACCCACGAGAACGGCCTCGCCATTGGGCAGATTCTGTGCATTCATCCCGCCGAACCAGTCGGCCCACGGCTGCGATAGCTGACATTTCACACGGATGTAGCAGTGTAATTGTTCGATCATGGCGGCCCCTCCTTGCTTCACCGGTCTTGCCGGCGCCGGGAAGCCTATCCCTCCGCCTGACTTGATACCCCCCGGCCTCTGCAAGTATGACCTGGCAGAGGCCGGGGCAGCGGAACTGGCTTTCATCCCGACGCGCATCGGCGGGTCTCAGCCAGCTACATCTGTTGCAGCGTCTTGCCGACTGCTTCGAGCTTCACGTTCAACCCATCGGCGCAGTTCCGATCCAGACGCACGCGCACGTGGAGGGTCTCCGGGGAGGTGAACTGCCCCATCCAACTGAAGTCGCCGCGCAGCGTGCTGTTCTCCGTCCCACAGCCCACGGCCGTGCCCTTCAGCGCATCCGCGCCGGTGATGTCCTCCCCATTCTTGACCAACTGCTGGTATTCCGCGTCGGTGAAGACATCGAAATGGACATCATTCAGCGGATGCTTTTCCTCGACGAACAGGGTCAGGAAGGCCGCTGCCGGGTCCTTGTCGCGCTTGGCGCCCATGTCAGGATCATAGGCGAAGGTGAACCACGTCTCGCTGCCAGGCTGCAGCCCAAACCACTCACCGGTCGCCGGTGTCTTGGCGACCGGCGCCGCCGGCTCGACCGCCGCCACCGGTGCGGCTGCTGGCGCCGCAGCTTGCGTGGCCGCCGCTGCGGTCACGATCGGCGCTGGGAACGACACGTACTTGTTCTCGTCGATGAAGAGCCGATAGTTCAGAATCTTGTCAGTCGGGTTCTTCACCAAGATGTAATAGATCGAGTGCCCGATCGGCTCACCGGTCCAGTTCATCTTGCGCGGCGAATCCTCCAGCTTGCAGCCACAGGAGAGCGTGCCCATGCCGATGGGCGTGTATTTCTCACCCTTGGCCCACAGATCAACCTGCGCCTGCGACAGCACCTCGAACTTGCCTGCCTCTTTCGGGGCGAACTCCATGCGCACATTGACCGTGCTCGCCTCCACTGTCTCGCCGGCGCGCATCGCGTGCGGCTCGTAGTAGTAGAAGGCGTGCCAGCGCATGGCGCCGGGGGCCAATTCCGTCCACTCGGCAACCGGGCCTAGGGGCGCTTCAGGGCCAGAGCCAGGGGTTGCCACGGTGGTCTCTACCGCAAACGCCGGCGTCCACAGCATGGCCAGCGTCACGGCGAAAACGAACAGAGTCAACTTCCATCCTTTCCGCCACATACTGCATCCTCCTTTTGGGGATCATCTGCCGCGCGCCCCGTTTAGGCACAGAGCAGCGGCCACAACATAAGCAGGAACGCTACAATCCGACGGGCAACGAACCAACTTACCAGTAAACAGTATATGGCTCAAGCAGAGAGGGGTGTATCCACCAAAGGATGGATTAAGGGTGGAAACAGCGCCGCCGCGCCATCTCACGGCGCTGCGAGCAGATGGAAGTGGCGGGCAACGGTCACGGCAGCGGTGCGATTGGGGGCGTCAAGTTTTCTGCAGATATTGTTGAGGTGGGTCTTGACCGTGCACAGGGCAACCGTCAGGCGTACTGCAATCTCCTGGTTGGTCATGCCCTGGGCGACCAGGTCGAGCACGGCCAGTTCACGCTGGCTGAGCACCGGCAGCGCCGCGCCAGACAACGGATCGGCAGGCGCAACGGGCGCAGTGTGAGAACGCTGCGGACTGCGCGCAGCGCCCTCAGGCGCGGCGGAGGCCGCAAACGCCGCCAGAAGCTGTGTGACGAACTCCACCTGGCAATTGCGGCGCAGCGCCAGCCGCAGCAGATCGGCCATCGGCGCGCCGCCGTCCACGAACATTCGCACCAGGCCGGAAGGGGCTGCCAGCCCGAGCGCCTGCGCCAGCGCATCCACTGCCGGCGCCTCGTGCCCAGTGCGGTGATGGAGCAGCGCCTGCTCGACCAGGGACTGCAACACCAGCAGGTCTCGGCCTTGCTGCGCGGCACGCTGCTGGAGCGCCGCGAGCTTGCGCAGCGCCGCGCGGTGATGGCCGTGCGCGCCGAGCAGTTGAGCCTGGAGCAGGGCGGTCTGGCACTGCATGATGGAGGTTGGCGCAGGCTGCGCGTCACGCAGGTCTTCCGGATCCACCCCGGCGGCACGGGCGCAGCGGTCGGCGGTCTCGAGGTCGTCTGCCAGCAGGGCGGCCTGCGCGCAGGTGAGCAGGGCCGGGTGTCCCATCAGATCTAAGGGTGCGTAGCCGTGCGCCATGCTGGCGTCGATTGTCTGCAAGATAGCTGCCGCCCCTGCGGGATCGCCCAGTGCATGGCGGACCTTGGCCAGAACCGCGCGCCCCAGGAGGCCGTCCACCTGACCCCGCTCCAGCTGCAGTTCGACGCCCTGTTCCAGGCAGCGTTGAGCCTGCACCAATTCATTGCGTTCGTAGTGAAGGATGCCCAGCCCAATCAGCGTAAAGCTGCGCACAGCCTCCGGGTGGATGAGTTCGTCGGCCAGCGCCAGCGCCTCGGTGTAGCAGCGTTGCGCCTCGTCGGGATGATTGTGCAGCAGCGCCAGTCCACCCAGATGGCAGCGCGCCAGAACGCTGTTCATGATATTGCCGACGTGATCGCCGATGGCCAGCGCCGCGCGCAGGTGCGCGGCTGCGACCGCGTCGTCATCGCCGTTCAGGTGGTTGAGGGCCAGGAGCAGCGTCGCAAAGCTGCGAAAATAGCGGCTGTGCTCGGGCAGCAGTTCGAGCGCATACTGGGCCAGGCGCTGACCGGCGACATCATGCCCCTGGTGCGTGGCAAGCAGCGCAAGATAGACTGCGACCGGGCCGCCGATGGCATCGTGCTCCCTGAGCAGGGCGTCGCGCAACAATGGCTCGACCTGCTCAGGCGTCGCACCGGCCAGCAGCATGGCGCCTGCCTCGTAAACACAGAGCAGCGGATGATCGTGCAAGGTGGCCGGGGGCAGCGCCTCCAGCCAGGTGCGCAGCGAAGTGACCTCGCTGCGCAGCATCGACGCCTCAGCCGCCTGCTCCATCAGCTGGGCAGCGCGGTCATACTGGTGGGCGGCCAACGCGTGGCAGATGGCTTCACGCATGTACTGCTGTTGTTCGAACCATTCGCTGGCGCGCTGATGGAGCAGCCGTGCAACCTCCGGCTGTTCCTGGGTCAACCGCAGGCGCAAGAGATCGGCGAACAGTTGGTGATAGCGATACCAGCGCCGGTTATCGTCCAGCGGCGTCACAAACAGGTTGGCGTGCTCCAGATATTCGAGAATCTGCTGCGCCTCCTGGGCATCGATGGCGGTGAGGCCGGGTGTCTCCGGCGCCAGGACGGCAGCACAGAGCTGCGCATCGAAGCGCTCCAGCACGGAGGTCCGCACCAGAAAGCGGCGGATTTCCTGCGGCTGGCTGCGGTAGACCTCCTCCGACAAGTAGTCGAGGATGTGGCGATGACTGCCGGCGAACGCATGGATGAACTCGGCCACATCGGGACGGCCCTGCAGTGACAGGGCGGCCATCTGCAGACCGGCGATCCATCCCTCGGTGCGGCTGGTCAATGTGGCCACATGTTCTCGCTCCAAGGGCGTTTCGAGCGCCTGGTCGAGAAACTGGGCGGCTTCCAGCGCGCTGAAGCGCAGGTCGTTCTGGCGCAATTCGGCAATCTGGCCGCAGCCGCGCAGCCGCGCCAGCGGCAGCGGCGGGTCGGTGCGGGTGGCTATCGCAAGATGGAAATTGGCGGGCATGTGTTCCAGCAGCGCCGCCACCAGATCGTGGATGCTCTGGGCCGCAATGTGGTGGTAGTCGTCCAGCACCAGGAACACAGGGGCGGCCAGCGTCGCAATTGCGTTGATCAGCAGCGGCAGCGTGGCGCCCCAGGTCTGCTGCCCGTCCAGCGCGATGCCAGCATCGGCCTGCTGCAGCGCGGCGCCCAGGTAGCCGAGAAAGCGGGCAGGATCGTTGTCGCCGCCGTCCAGGGCGAGCCAGCCACAGCGGATGCCCCTGCCCGCTGGCGCGGCCTGCCCGTCGCGGAGATGTGAAAACCAATGGGCCAGGAGCGTCGTCTTGCCGTAGCCTGCCGGCGCCGAAACTAAAAAGAGGCCCGCGCCTGATGCCAGGGCGCCGTCAAGCTGCTGAAGTAAATCGTGGCGGACGATCAGAGTCGGGCGCACCGCCGGAATCTGCGTCTTGGTCGAGAGCAATTGCATATCCGTAGCTCCGCCTCATAGTATCGCGCAAATTGACAGCAGTAGAGCAGCGAATATTGGTCTTTCGCCTGCAAGCTACGCGCAGCATAGCAGATGCAGCGTGCGGTAAGCGTTCCCTGGGACGCGCAGGTCAAGGGGAAATTGGAACACGATAGCCACGAAATGGGCGAAAGACGCGAAAGCGCCGGCATCTTTCGTGTCTTTCGCATATTTCGCGCCCTTCGCGATCCAAACCCTCTCACCCCCTCACCTCATCACCCCCTCACCCTGTGAGCTTCCCGTAAGGTTGCCGATAGCCCCCGGTAAAGACGCGCCCGCCTGCCTTCCGCTATCCTGGGGACGCGTTTGTTGCACAGGAGTCTCACGCAAAGGCGCAAAGACGCAACGAGAAGAAAACTTGGCGACTTGGCGTCTTGGCGTGACATAGAACGCTTCCGACCCAGTCTATCGAATCAGGAGGAAATCTGATGAACTTTGGCAGCACTTTACTGAACCGCACACAGCCGGCGCCGGCTGTCACTGGCCAGACGAATGGCCAGACCCACGGCTACGGCCAGAATGGCAACGGCCAGAGTGGCCACGGCTACTCGATGGAGCATGTCCGCCAATTGAACGCCGCGGTCGCCGCGGAGGCGGCTTTCTTGCAGCAGCTCCTCGCCGAGGTCAACAAGATTATGGTGGGCCAGGAGGCCCTGGTCACCCGGGTCTTGATCGCGCTGCTCGCCGACGGCCACGTGCTGCTGGAAGGCGTGCCCGGCCTGGCCAAGACGCTGCTCGTCAAGACCGTGGCGCAGGCCATCGACGGCAAGTTCGCCCGCCTGCAGTTCACGCCCGACCTGCTGCCCGCCGATCTGGTCGGCACGCAGATTTACAACCCGACCACCGGCGCGTTCAGCGTCCATCGCGGGCCGCTCTTCGCCAACCTGATCCTGGCGGACGAGATCAACCGCGCTCCGGCCAAGGTGCAGAGCGCGCTGCTCGAAGCGATGCAGGAGCGCCAGATCACCATCGGCGACACAACGCACAAGATGGACGATCTCTTCCTGGTGCTGGCGACGCAGAATCCCATCGAGCAGGAGGGCACCTATCCGCTGCCCGAGGCGCAGGTGGACCGCTTCATGCTCAAGGTGATCGTCGATTACCCGCAGCGCGCCGAGGAACGCTTGATGCTCGACCGCATGACCGGCGTCAAACTGCCGGCGGTGCAGCCGGTGCTGACGCCGGAGCGGCTGCTCCACGCCCGTGAGGTGGTGCGCAGCGTCTACGTGGACGGCCGCATCAAGGACTACGTGCTGGACCTGGTGCGCACGACGCGCACGCCCGCCGAGTTCGGGCTGGCCGACCTGCGCCCGCTGATCACCGTGGGCGCGTCGCCCCGGGCGGGCTTGAGCATGATCGCGGCGGCGCGGGCGCTGGCCTTCATCCAGGGCCGCGGCTTTGTGACGCCGGAAGACATCAAGCAGATTGCGCCCGACGTGATGCGCCACCGCGTCATCGTCAGCTACGAAGCCGAGGCAGAAAACGTCACCAGCGACGCCATCGTGCGCCGCATCCTGGATGTGACGGAAGTGCCGTGAGGAGTTGCGAGGGGCGAGGGGCGACAATTTTCCTCGCCCCTCGCCCCTCGCAACTCGCAACTCCAATCATTGTCATGGAGCAAACCATGTTATCGAACGAACTGATGGCCAAGATCCGGCGCATCGAGCTGCACACGAAGCGGTTGGTGAATGACAGCTTCGCCGGCGAATATCACTCGGTCTTCAAGGGCCGCGGCATGGAGTTCGACGAGGTGCGCCCGTACCAGCCCGGCGACGAAATCCGCACAATCGACTGGAACGTGACCGCGCGCATGAGCCAGCCCTTCGTCAAGCGCTATATGGAGGCGCGTGAGCTGACCGTCATGCTCGTCGTCGATGCCAGCGGGTCGGGCGATTTTGGCTCGGTGCAGCGCTTCAAGCGCGAGGTGGCGGCAGAACTGGCGGCGGTGCTCTCCTTTGCGGCGACGAACAACAACGACCGCGTCGGCCTGCTGATCTTTACCGACCGCATCGAGCTGTACATCCCACCGCGCAAAGGCCGCCGCCACATCCTGCGCATGATTCGCGAACTGCTGGCCTTCGAGCCGGTAGGCCGCGGCACGGCCATCAGCCTGGCGCTGGACACAGTGACGCGGCTGTGCAAGCGGCGCAGCATCGTCTTTCTGGTGTCGGATTTCCAGGCGCCGGCGGACGGCTATCGCCGCGCCCTCTTCCTGGCCAACCGGCGCCACGATGTGATCGCCGTGGACCTGCACGACCCGCTGGAGACGGCGATTGCCGACGTAGGGCTGCTCACGCTGGAAGACGCCGAGACCGGCGAACTGCTCTGGGTGGACACAAGCGACCGCCGCTGGCGCGCGCACTTTGCCGCCAACGTGGCGGCGCATGAAACGGCCAAGCTGGCCGGTTTCCGCCAGGTGGGCGTGGACCGCATCGCCGTCGACACCGAACACGACTATGTGGACGCGCTGACCCGCTTCTTCCAGACGCGGGCGACGCGGCAGCGGCATCATTGAGAGAGCACCGAGGACATCTCACGCCAAGACGCGAAGGCGCAAAGAAAGTGCGCGGTACGACGCCTTTACGACTTGGCGTCTTGGTGTGAGATATGCCCTGGCAGCAACACAGAGGAATCATGAAAAGTCAGAACGGGTTTCAACAGAAAGCAATTGCGCTGGGCGTCGTGGCCCTGAGTTTCATCATGAGTCCGGGCTTCGCCACCCCTGCGCTGGCGCAGGATACGACTGCCGCGCCGACGGCTGTCGCTGCGCCTGTCCCTGCCCTGCCGTTGGCGGCAGACGTGACGGTGCAGATGCTGGCCCCGGCCGGCCCCTTCACCGTGGGCGACCCGATTGAACTGACCATACAGGTGACGCACCCGGCGGGCACGCAGGCAATCCTGCCGCAACTGGCGCAGGTCTGGGGCGACCTGGAAGTGCGCGAGCAGCGGCCGGCGCAGACAACGGCCAATGCCGACCGCACACTCACGACCGCGCAGACCATCGTGGCGACGGTCTTTGCGCCGGGCGACGTGCAGCCGCCGCCGCTCGTTGTCACCGTCAGCGATGCCGCCGGCCAGCTCAGCCAGGCCGTGGCGGCGCCTGCCGCCCTCTCGGTCGGCTCGGTGCTCGCG
>JAPKMV010000839.1 GCA_026645635.1 Caldilineaceae bacterium | reverse complement strand
CGCGCCCGGTGCGGCTGCGCAGACGGTCGATCCCGCGGATGCCTTCCTGCGCATCAGCCTGAACCGCGACCGGCGCCCGCTGGCCGCGGCGGTGGACTGGGTGAGTGTTGGGGAAAGGGAATAGACCGCGGATTTGGCGGATGCGGCAGATTAACGCGGATATTCTTTAGGTGACTTTCGCCTATCAGCAGGAGATAGAGCCAGGAACTACTATCAACTGAGTGCCTCTGTTCGAAACAGCAATTGTTCTATCTCGGCGATTATCTGCGGCAGATTTGGATGCTCAAAACTCAGCCCTGGCGCGGGAATCCGATTGTGCTTGATATCTGGCGGTACATGTTTGTGGTGCGGATAGGTCACAGCCAGATCAATATCGTTTGGGTGAGGGAAATCGTCATACCAGAATAGTTTGTCGTCATCCCGATAGACTTCGTAGCCATAGGCTGTGATTACGGCTTCGTCGAAATCCAATTCTTCGCGCATTCTCAATCGCAACCCGTGCCTGAACCAGACCTCTCCCTCACAGACCCCGGTGTAGGGGCTGACCGACCAAACGCTTACCGTCGAACGGGTGATCGTTGGGCGCTCAAACAGGTCAGCAAGGAAGGCGCTGTAGGCTGCCAACGACTGCAGGGGACTCGTGAACATCAGTAGGCCGGCTGAAAGCGCAAGGAGTCTACGATGTTTTGATCCTGTAATTGCCGATCATACTTGCTTTTGCGGCGCTGCCAGGTCTCGTAAATCCCTTTCCAGCGGCTGAAGTCGCTGCGCGTCTCATCGTACCCATCATAACGCGCAAGTTTGCCGCTCATGAGTGCGTTATAGAAATCCTCGCTTAGGATACCGTATTTTTCCTCATACAGGGTCAACCGGCGTTCCAGCAACTTCATTTCGATGACTAGCTCGTGGAGTTCCATCTTGCATCAACCTCAATTACCACCCATAACAGGACTTTACCGCCCATTCCCTCGAATCAACTCCTCCAACCGCGCCTTTGCTGCGGCCGGGTCGGCCTTGCCCTTTGTCGCGCGCATCACCTGGCCCATGAAGAAGCCGAAGAGCTTCTCCTCGCCGCCGCGATAGCGTTCCAGTTCTTTGGCGTTGGCCGCGAAAATCTCGGCAATCGCTTCGTCGATCACGCCCGTGTCGCTCACCATCGCCAGCCCTTCGCGGGCGACGATGGCCTGCGGGTCGTCGCCGGTGGCGTACATCAGGTCGAGCACGCGCTTGCCGGTGTTCGGGTTGATCACCTTGTCGTCCACCAGCTTGAGCAGCGCGGCAAACTGCGCCGGCTGAATCTTGATCGCGGCGATCTGGCGCAGGTCCTGGCCGTCGCCGTCGGCGTAGAGCAGGCGGAAGAGTTCGCCGGTCATCCAGGTGGCCAGGCGCTGCGGCTTGCCCTCCTGCTCGCCGTAGGCGGCCACCGCCTGCTCGAAGAAGCTGGCGACCAGGCTCTCGCTACTCAGCGTCGTGGCCTCGCTGCGGCGCACGCCCCACGCCTGCTCGTAGCGATCCCGTTTGGCGCCGGGCAGTTCGGGCAGCGTCGCGGCGATACGCGCCACTTCCTCCCGGCTCACATGCAGCGGCGGCAGGTCCGGCTCCGGGAAGTAGCGGTAGTCGTGGGCGTCCTCTTTGGAGCGCTGCACGATGGTGCGCTGGCGCTCCTCGTCCCAGCCCATGTTCACCTGTTCCACCGCTCCGCCGCCGGTGATCACGCCGATCTGCCGTTCCAGTTCATAGGCGATGGCGCTGCGCACGGCGCGGAAGCTGTTGAGATTCTTGACTTCGACTTTAGTGCCGTATGCGCCGGCAGCTTTTTGCGCCAGGGTGCGCACGCTGATGTTCGGCTCGCAGCGCAGCGCGCCCTTCTCCATGTCGCCGCTGTTGACGCCCAGCGCACGCAGCGTGGCGCGCAGTTTGGTCATGTAGGCGTGGGCTTCCTCGGGGGAGTGGATGTCGGCCTCGGTGACGATCTCCATGAGCGGCACGCCGGCGCGGTTCAGGTCTACCAGGGAATAGCCGCCCTCATGCACCGAGCGCCCGGTGTCTTCCTCCAGGTGAACGCGGCGGATGCGGATACGCTTGCTGCTGCCGTCCTCCAGTTCGATCTCCAGGTAACCGTGTTCGCAGAGCGGCAGTTCATACTGGCTGATCTGGTAGCCCTTGGGCAGGTCGGGGTAGGTGTAGTTCTTGCGCGCAAAGACCGCCAGCTCGTTGATCGTGCAGTTGAGCGCCAGCCCGGTCTTGATCGTCGCCTCGACCGCGGCGCGGTTGATCACCGGCAGCGCGCCGGGCAATGCCAGGCAGGTGGGGCAGGTGCGCGTGTTGGGCGGCGCGCCCTGGTAGTCGGTGCCGCAGCGGCAGAACATCTTGGAGCGGGTCAGCGCCTGGGCAT
>JAPKMV010000838.1 GCA_026645635.1 Caldilineaceae bacterium | reverse complement strand
CAATGCGGCGTCGGTGCATCGCGGTGTCAGCCTGGTGCTCTCCGGTTATCGCGATGCGCCGATCCACCAGGCCGTGGCCAAGACGGTGGCCATTCTGCAGATCGTGGGCAACATGCCGGTGACGGCCCAGAACATCGCCGCGCTGATTCACCCGGCCATCGATGCGGAATCGACGCGCGCAGCCGTGGACGCTGCGATCCAGGACTTGATTGCCGACCCCGTGGCGCCCTTCGGCGAAAAAGAGGGCAATCTCTGCTTCTACAGCGAGAAGATCAACGACATCGACCGCGAGCGCGCCCAACTGGTGGCGCCACTGTCCGAGAATCGCCGGATCCAGAACGAGGGGCTGCGCAACCTCTTCAACCCGCCGCCCGCCACCCGGCTGCACGGCAGTGTGACGGTGACCGCGGGGCTGCGTATGCTGCCCAGCCTCAACAGTACGCCCGTGAACCTGGCCGGCGAGCGCGAGACAATCCAGATGGTGCTGCTGCTCAGCGACGCTACGGGCTATGATGCAGCGCGCGCCACACTGGCCCAACAATCGTGCCACCGCACCGAGCAGTATTTCGTCTACCTGCTCGGCCGCGCGCTGCCTGAGTTCTATGACAAAGCGAGCGAGATTTATCGCGCCCGCGAGATCGCACGGCGTTATCGCAACGACGCCGACCAGGAGGTGCGCGACTATTGCAACGCGCAGATCGACCGTGCCGCCAAGACGGCCACCGAACTGGAACGGCTCTACGGGCGGGCGTTCAGCCAGGGTTCCTTTATCTTCCGCGGACAGACCACGGCCGCCGACACGCTGGCGCTGGAGATCGGCGAAGCGGCCAAGAAGGAACTGGAAGGCGTGGCTGAGCAGGTCTTCGACCGCTACAGCGAAGCGCCGGTGCGCGCAGATACGGCGCTGGCTGAGAAGTTCCTGCGCCTGGGCAATCTGAACGCGGTCACCGCCGCGCTTGACCCCATGGGGCTGGTGCGCATCAAGGCGGGCACGCCGACTATCGACACGCAGGGGAAGGCGCTAATCAGCATCCGCGACTACCTGGAGCGCAACGGCGTGGTCGACGGCAAGCGGCTCATGGATCATTTTGGCGATGCACCCTTTGGCTGGTCGTCCGACACGCTGCGCTATCTGCTGGCGGCAATGCTCATGGCCGGCGAACTGCGGCTGCGCATTTCGGGTCATGACATCACCGTCGTCGGCCAGCAGGCCATTGAGGCGCTGCGCACCAACAATGCCTTCAAGGCGGTTGGCGTCTCGCTCAAGATCGATGGGCTGAACATGGAGGTGCTGGCGCGCGCGGCCGAGCGGCTGAGCGAGTTGACCGGCGACATGGTGATTCCGCTGGAGGCCGAGATCAGCAAGGTGGCTGTGCGCACCTTCCCGGACTTCCAGCATCGCTTTGGCCCGCTGGCCGAAAAGCTGGCCGCCCTCGAACTGCCCGGCGCCGACAGTGTGCGCACGCTCAATCGCGAATTGGCCGAGATCCTGATCACCGATGGCTCCGACGCACCCGAACGGCTGGGCAGTGAGGTTTCGTCGCTCTACGACAATCTGCAATGGGCGACGGCAGTTGACGCCGCGCTCAAGAACGGTCTCGAAACGACCGTGCGTGAGTTGCAGCGTCATCGGCGCGACATCGATGCGCTGCCTGCCGCCGGCGTGCCCGGCGATCTGCGCGCCAGCCTGGCTGATGATCTCGCACAAATCAGCCAACGGCTCGGCCAGCCCACCTTCTATGCCTATGCTGCGGATCTGAGTTCGGCGCTCACGGAGATTCGCAACCGCACACGCGATGCCTGCGTGCGCCTGAGCAACGAGCTGGATGCCAATATCACGGCCCTGCGCAGCGACTTACAGTCGCTGTATGACTGGACGGAATTGGAGCCGGCGGAGCGCACGCAGGAATTGGCGGCGATCGACGCACTGGCGGTGGCTGTGCCGCCGGATCTGGCCGGCCTCAAGCGGCTGGTCAATCAGTTGTTCACACTGCAGACGCATGCGATCGCACGCAAGAACGAAATTGCGCGGCTGGCTGCGCAACGACGAGCGGAGCGGAACAAGACAATCGGAAACGGCAAGGCGACCTTGACTGTCAGCCTGGTCGTGCCGCCGTCGATCACCAGCGCCGAGCGGCTGGATGAGCTGATTCGGGAACTGCAGGAACTGCGCGAGCGGGTGCAGACGTACGACAACCTGGACCTGACGGTGATATTGCAACCGTAGGGGTTTGCGTTGGTCGGGCGACGGAGCGATAACCGCCGCGGGCAGTTTGTTCGTCGTAGGGGTTTGCGTTGGTCAGCGGCGGGCAGATAACCGCCGCGGGAAATATGTTCATCGTGGGGGGCGTTGACCAGGCGGCGGGCCAATAACCGCCGCGGGAAATATGTTCATC
>JAPKMV010000837.1 GCA_026645635.1 Caldilineaceae bacterium | reverse complement strand
GCGGATAGCATCGACGCCACCGGCTGCTACGTCATCCCCGGCGCCATCGATCCCCACGTCCATCTGCAAATGCCGCTGGCCGGTCTGGTGAGCACCGACGATTTCCGCAGCGGCACCGTTGCGGCGGCCTTTGGCGGCACGACGACGGTGATCGACTTCGTCGAGCCGCAGCCCGGCCAGTCGATGCTGGCGGCATTGGCCCAACGCCGGGCGGAAGCGGACGGTCAAGTGGCCATCGACTATGGCCTGCACATGACTGTGCCGACCTGGCACGGCGCCGCCGTAGAGCGCCTGGCCGAGGCGCCGGCGGTCATCGACGCCGGCTGTCCCACCTTCAAAATGTACCAGGCCTACGCCGGCATGATCCTCGACGATGTGGCGCTGCTGCGGGCCTTGACCGCGGTGGGCGAGGCGGGCGGGCGCACCGTGCTCCACAGCGAGACCGGGCCGCTGCTCGACGTGCTGCGCGCCGACGCGCTGGCCGAGGGCCATGTCGAGCCGATCTGGCACGCCTACACCCGCCCGGCGCAGTTGGAAGCCTCAGCCGTCCACCGGGCCGTGGAACTGGCCGATCTGGCCGGCTGCCCGCTGCACATCTTTCACGTGGGCTGCGCGGCCAGCGTCTGGGAGATCGAGGCGGCCCGGCGGCGGGGCATCGACGTGGTGGCCGAAACCTGCCCGCAGTATCTGCTGCTCACCGCCGAGGAGCACCTGGGCGGGCCGCAGGGTGCGCGCTACATCTGTGCGCCGCCGCTGCGCGACCTGGAAGATCAGGAGGTGCTCTGGCGGGCGCTGGCCGATGGCCTGCTCCATGTGGTGAGCACCGACCACTGCCCGTGGACGCTGGCGGAGAAGGATCGCCCCGACTTCGCCCAGGTGCCGGGCGGCGTGCCCGGTATCGAGGCGCGGCTGGCGTTGGTGCATCACTTCGGCGTCAACCGCGGCCTGATCAGCCTGGAGCGTTGGGTGCAGGTTTGCTCCACCAACGCCGCGCGCTGGATGGGGCTGGCGCAGAAGGGACGCATTGCGCCGGGCTGCGACGCCGACATCGTCCTCTTCGACCCGCAGCGCGAGGTCACCATCACCCCGGCCACGCTGCACGAAACCGCCGGCTGGACGCCCTACGACGGGCTGACGTTGACCGGCTGGCCGCGCACCGTTCTGCTGCGCGGGAAAGTGATTGTCGACAGCGATGTATATTGGGGAACTCCCGGGCAAGGACAGTTCGTGCAGCGCATTTCGGCGGTTGGCGTCTAGGGGATGCCCGTTATATCTCGTTATTTTAGTCGGATTGACAGCGTTTTGTAAGTTTCCTATACAGGTCGCGTCGCTAGTATGCAAGATGGATGTAACGTCCAATCCCCACAACGATCCATCGTCTATAGACATTGCGTCTCTGTTGCGGTTGTGACGGAGCTTTGCTGCATCTGATAGCTGAGTTGGCAAGGAGAGAAGAAATGTATTCGAGTCGAAGTTCAACCGGGAGTTCCTGGCTATGGTTGCGGCGCATCGGGCTGATCGCCACCGCAACGATCTTCGTGGCCGTAGGACTGTTGGGTATAACGCCAGCCTATGCGCAGACTGGGGGTACGCAGTACTGTGTGAACCTGCCGGCCGTCGCCGACACCTACATCGAACAGGCCTCGCCGACCACCAACCGCGGCACGAGCAGCGATTTTCGTACGGACTCGCAGACGGGCGCGTTGCAGCGCGCACTGCTTCAGTTCGATCTTTCGATTATCCCCGGTCCGATACAATACGCGACCCTCGTGTTGAATCAGACGGACAACAAAGGCGCATCCACGGTGGTGAATGTGCACCGCGTCACCAACCAGTGGGCTGAGACCCAGGCCACCTGGAACAACCGGGTGACTGGCACGCCCTGGACCACAGCCGGCGGCGACTATGACGCTGCGGTGCTCGGTTCATTCACCGCCAACAGCACCGGCGTGCGTCAGGTGGACCTGACGACCCTGGCCGAGGACTGGCGCACCGGCGCGGCCACCAACTACGGCGTGCTGCTGGAATCGACGGCTGCGGCGAATGACAACGAAAAACGCTATGCGTCCGACGAGAACGGCACGATCTCTGCGCGCCCCCGGCTGGAAATCTGCTACACCGGTGCAGCGCCGCAGGCGCCGCCGCCCTTGCCCGGCGAGTACTGCTACATCAGCCCCACCGGCAACCCGGACGTGGGCGCGTACCAATACTGGGTGGACAACAACGATGGCACGATCACCATCCGCACTGTATTTGCCAAAACCTTTGTCGATAACACCTACGGTCTGAATGCCATCGGCTGGCCATCGGGACACACCTTCGGCCAATTGGTGGGTTCCGACCATGTGATTCTTTCCCTCTACGACAACAGCAACGTCAAGAAGCTGGAAGTCAAGCTCG
>JAPKMV010000836.1 GCA_026645635.1 Caldilineaceae bacterium | reverse complement strand
TGCGCAGGCCGAGCCGGCTGGCCGCTACCGCGATGTTGGTGGGCGACCCGCCGATATGCGCGTCGAAGCCCTGAATGGCCGTGAAGGGCGCGCCGATATTCTGGGAGAAGAGGTCCATCCCGCAGCGTCCCACCGTGATCAGGTCAAATGCTGGCGACATCGATCCACCTCCCTTCGTTGTGGCTGCGCTGGGCAGCCTCCATCACCCGCTGGATGTAGGCGCCGTCGGTCAGGTCCGGGCGCACCGGCTCCCCGCGGGCGATGGCCGTCACCCAGGCGCGCGTCATCGTCTCCTGGGTGCGGAAGACGTCGCGGTAGGTGTTGTGCACCGTGTCGTGGCGCGCGCCCTGCCAGATGTCTTCAGTGATCGGCAGCTCTGCCAGCGCGCGGTCGCCGCCGTGCGCGCCGTAGATGCGTTGCTCGCTGGCCCAGTCCACCCGGGCGTGGAGCGCGCCGTCCATCCCGTGCAGGTCGAGTTCGTGGATCTGGCCGAAGGGCGTGGCCTCCGGCGCCACGGTGGATGCGTGGAGCAGCCCCTGCGCGCCGCTGGCGAACTTGAGCATGATCATGGCGTTGTCGTCGGCCTGGGGATAGGGCTGGCCAGCCGGGTCCAGCGGCTCCCGCTCGATCAGCCGTCCCAGTTCGGCGAACACGGCGGTGATGTCGCCGAAGAACCACCAGGCCAGGTAGAGGAAGTGCGAGGCGATGTCGCCCAGCGCGCCGGAGCCGGAGACGCGCTCGTCGAAGCGCCAGTTGTAGCCGCCAGTGCGCCCGAAGCCGGTGAAGTAGCGGAAGTTCAGATGAAACGGTCGCCCGATATAGCCGTCGTCGAGCAGCCGTTTGAGGTAGCGGCTGACCGGCATGTAGCGGTAGGTGAAGGGCGTCATGCAGATGGCGCCGGTCGCGGCCGCACGCGCCGCCATCTGCGCAGCATCCGCGTAGGTCAGCGCCAGCGGCTTCTCGCAGAGCACGTGGAGACCCTGATCCAGCGCGGCCAGGGTGAGCGGGCAGTGCTGGTCGTTGCGCGTGGCGACGATCACCGCGTCCACCAGCCCGCTGTGGATGAGGTCTTCATAGCGGGCGAAGGTGTGCGGAACCTGCCAGCGGTCGGCCAGCGCGGCGGCCGTGCGCCCGGCAATGGCAGTGACACGGCCGTTGGGATGCTGCGCCAGCGCGGGCAGGTACATCGAATCCGCCCACCAACTGCTGCCCAGGATGCCGACGCGGACGGGCGGCGCGCTCACGCGGCCACCGTTTCCCAGGCCCCGCTCTCCCAGGAACGGATCATGGCTTGGTTGGTGCGGGCGGCCGCGTACGCCGCGGCAAAGCCCGGCTCGATCTGCTGGCCGTCCACGATCGACTTGAGGAAGTGGAAGGCTTCGCTGGTCTTGAGGTCGTCGTAGCCCAGGCCGATGCCGGGGCCGGGGTTGAAGCGCCCGTGCAGCGGATGGTCGGGACCGCCGAAGATCGTCGTGAAACCATCGTGGCCGATCTCTGCGTCGGGCAGATAGACCTGCAGCTCGTTCATGCGCTCGAAGTTCCACTTGACCGCGCCCTTGGTGCCGTAGACCTCGAAGGCCATTTCGCACTTCGGCCCAAAGACCGTGCGCGAGGTCTCCAGTGTGCCCTGGGCGCCGTTGGCAAACTCGACCAGCGTGCCGATGTAGTCCTCGTTCTCCACCGGCCCTGTCGGGTCGCCCGGCTCGCCCACGGAGAAGTGGGTGCCGCGCCCAGGCACGGGCAGCGGGCGATCCTTGATGAAGGTGTTGCGCTGGCTGACCAGCCTGTCGACCGGGCCGGCCAGGAAGTGGGCCATGTCCACGACATGGGTCATGATGTCGCCCAGGACGCCGTAGCCCGCCTGCTCGAACTTGAAGCGCCAGGTGAGCTGGCCGTAAGGGTTGCTGCCGTACATCGAGTAGAAGCGGCCGCGGTAGTGGGTCAGTTCGCCGAGCTTGCCCGCCTGGATCAACTGGCGGGTGTACTGCACCAACGGCGCCCAGCGGTAGTTGAAGCCGACGCCGGTCATGACCCCCGCCCGCTGCGCGGCCTCCGCCACGGCGATGGCTTCCTCCGGGTAGCGCCCGATGGGCTTCTCGCAGAAGACGTGCTTGCCCGCGGCGATGGCGGCCAGCACCATCTCCTGGTGCAGGAAGTTGGGCGAGGCGATGTTGACGACCTGCACGGCGGGATGGTTGATCACCGCGCGCCAGTCGGTGGTGGCTTCCTCGAAGCCGAACATCTCCTGCGCCTGGCGGGCGCGGGCCGGCAGGTCGTCGGCGCAGATGACCAGCCGCGGGCGGATGCCGCCGTCCCAGTAGCGATCCGGGATCGCGCGATAGCCGCGGCTGTGGGCCATGCCCATCCAACCCATGCCGATGACGCCAATGCCGATCATTTC
>JAPKMV010000835.1 GCA_026645635.1 Caldilineaceae bacterium | reverse complement strand
ACCTGTTCCTGGCGCTTGAACTGGCTCATGTAGAGCTTGTAGTAGAAACCTTCTTTGGCCAGCAGCTCCTCGTGGGTGCCCCGCTCGGCGATCTCGCCGTCGACCAGCACCAGCACCTGGTCGGCATTGCGAATCGTGCTCAAGCGGTGGGCGATGACGAAGCTGGTGCGCCCCGCCAGCAGCAGGTCGAGCGCGGCCTGAATCTCGCGCTCGGTGCGCGTGTCCACGCTGCTCGTCGCCTCGTCCAGGATCAGCAGCTTCGGGTCGGAGAGTGCGGCGCGGGCGATGCTGAGCAACTGGCGCTGTCCCTGGCTGAGACCCGCACCGCGCTCGCCCAGCACGGTGTCGTAGCCCTCCGGCAGCTTCTCGATGAAGTCGTGGGCACGCGCCAGCTTGGCCGCGGTCACGACCTCGGCGTCGCTGGCCTCCGGGCGGCCATAGCGAATGTTGTTCATCACCGTGTCGCTGAAAAGGAACGAGTCTTGCAGCACCACGCCGATCTGCCGGCGCAGCGTGTCGAGCTGGACATCGCGCACATCCACGCCGTCGATGGTGACCTTGCCGCTCGTCACGTCATAAAAGCGGGGAAGCAGGTTGACCAGCGTCGTCTTGCCCGCGCCCGTCGGCCCGACGATGGCGATGGTCTGACCCGGCGTCGCCACCAGGTCGATGCCCTTGAGCACCGGCTCGCCCGGCTTGTATTCGGCGCGCACCTGCTCGAAGACGACGCGGCCGGTGATGGGCGGCATCTCTTGTGCGTCGAATTTCTCCACGATCTCCGGCTGCTCGTCGAGCAGGTCGAAGATGCGCTCCGCGCCGGCGATGGCGCTCTGGATGTTGGCCCAGAGCACCGAGATCTGGGCGATGGGCTGGTTGAAGCGCTGCACATAGCCGATGAACGCAATGATCAGCCCCAGCGTCACCGCGGAGCCGCCCAGCGTCATCCCTTGCAGCATGAAGGCGCCGCCGACACCCGCGACCACGGC
Organism: Caldilineaceae bacterium; assembly: GCA_026645635.1. GTDB lineage: Bacteria > Chloroflexota > Anaerolineae > Caldilineales > Caldilineaceae > Fredericiella. The sequence goes on along the minus strand of JAPKMV010000835.1, from coordinate 1,417 downwards.
GATCGCCACATAGCCCAGCGCTTCCAGGGTAGGCGCGAGCGCGGATGTGTACGCAACGGCCTTGACGTTGGCGTCGCGATTGGCGGCGTTGCTGGTGCGGAACGCCTCGATGTTGGCCTCCTCGCGGCTGAACGCCTGCACCTCGCGCACGCCGGAGATGCTTTCCTCCAGCTCGGCGTTGACGTTGCCGATCTCCTTGCGCGTGACGCGGAACGCGCGCCGCGCCTGGCCGCTAAACCAGATCGTCGCCACGGCCATCACCGGCACCACCGCCAGGCTGATCAGCGCGTAGGCCCAGTTGAGCATCAGCATCGTCCACGCAAACCAGACCAGCAGCAGCGCGCCGCTGAGCACCTGGACGAGGGCGAAGCTGATCGCCTGCTGCAGCGTGCTCGTGTCGTTGGTGATGCGGCTCATCAGGTCGCCGCTCTCATGGCGGCTGTAGTAGCCCAGGGAGAGCTTGTGCAGATGGGCAAAGACATCGACCTGGATCGAACGCAGCACATGCTGGCCGGCCCAGCCCATCAGGTAGAACATCAGCCCGCCGGTGATGGCGCCGGCGACATAGATCACGACCAGCCCCAGCACCAGGCGACCCAGCCCGGCCACAAAATCTGCGGTGGGCGAGCCTGCCGGCACGGCGCCAAACCAGCAGGAGAGCGCATCGTTGGCCGGCGGCTCACCGGTGGGCGCCTGCGCGGGCGGCTGCTCGCCCTGCGCCGCCATGTCCGCGTCGATTTCTGCGGTCGTCGCGCCCACGGTTGCGGGCGTCAGGTAACAGTCCACCGCCTGGCCGAACAGTTCGGGGGTGACGACCTGCACCCAGGCGTTGACGATCATCAACAGCAGCACGCCGACGAGCGCCAGCCAGAACGGTCGAAAATAGTGCAGCAGCCGACCCAACGTCCGCCCGACGCTGCGCGGCTTGCTCGTCTCTTGCTCCAATAACCCACGTGGTCCGCCGATCATACTTCCACCTCGAATATTTCTAATGGTCAATTGTTAATTGTCAATTGTCAATGGTCGATGGCCGGGGCGCCGGTGAGTCATTGACAATTGACCATTGACCGTTAACCATTGACAGTTAACAATTCCTGCTCTTCCGCCACCGGATCTTCCACCAACTGGCTCCGGTATATCTCCGCATAGATCGGGCTGGATTCCATCAGGTCGGCATGTTTGCCCTGGGCCACGACGCGTCCCTTGTCAAGCACGATGATGTTGTCGGCGTTGAGCACCGTGCTGATGCGCTGCGCGATGACAAAGCTCGTGCGTCCCTGCATCAGCCGGTCGAGTGCATGTTGGATCAGCACCTCGGTCTGCACATCCACCGCGCTGGTGGAGTCGTCCAGGATCAGGATGCGCGGGTTGAGCAGCAGGGCGCGCGCGATGGCGATGCGCTGCTTCTGCCCGCCCG
>JAPKMV010000834.1 GCA_026645635.1 Caldilineaceae bacterium | reverse complement strand
AAACAGGCTCTGAGAGCGTGGGATCGCTTCAGCAAGCATCCGCGTAAGTGACAGGTTGACAGATCGTCCCTAATTTCCCCCACAGATCATCCTCTTTGGATCATGACACCCTCCGGTTATGCGTCCATATTCATGCACGTGAAATCCGGTCGTGCTCGTCCAACAGATTCGTCGATAGATTTGGAGGTTGGCTAGTGGCCTCAGTCGAACAACTCCATGTGCATGATCGCGCAGCCTATCGCATCACGGTGCAGGGTTTCCTCGATACACGCTGGTCGGATTGGTTGGACGGTATGCACATCGTTGCCACGCAGGGCTTTGGCACGACTGCAGAGACCGTGCTCGAAGGTTATCTTGCCGATCAGTCGGCGCTGGTTGGTGTGTTGGGGATGCTGCAAGGGCTAGGGCTTCCTGTGCTCAGTGTCGAATATTTGGGGCAGGGCAATCACGCAGTCTGTCAAAGGAAAGAGCCTTGAAAGCCGAGATCCACACAACGCTCGGCGCGCTGCGTCCAACGCGCTCTACGCTTAAATCCGATCTAGTAGCCGGCCTGACCTTTGCGGTCGTCAACGTGCCGCAGGCGATGGCGCACGCGCTGCTGGCGGCGGTCAACCCGGTGCTCGGCATCTACACGCTGATGGTAGCCGTCCCGGTCGGCGCCATCTTCACCAGTTCGGTCTACATGAATGTCTCCACCACCGGCGCGCTTTCGGTGGCGGCCGGCGCGACCATGGCCGAGATCCCGGAAGTGGAGCGCACCGCCGCACTGGCACTGCTGGTGCTTCTGGTCGGCGCGATCCAGGTGCTGGCGGGTCTCTTTCGCCTCGGCTTCATCGTGCGCTTCGTCTCCAACGCGGTGATGACCGGCTTTCTCAACGGCATTGCCGTGCTCATCATCCTGGGGCAGTTTGGCGACCTGACCGGCTTTCAGAGCCGCTTCTCGAACAGCGTGGCGCGTGCGCTCGATCTGGCGCTGCGTCTCGACCAGGTGCATGTGCCGACCACCATCATCGGCCTCTTGACGCTGGGCTTGATCGTGCTGCTGCTGCGGACGCGCCTGCGCAAGTTCGCCTTCATCCTCGCCATCACCGTTGCGACCGTGCTGCTGACCGTGCTGGCGCTGCCGATGTTCGGCGTGACGCTGAACTGGCAGAGCGTCAGAACCGTGGGCGACATTGCCGCCATCCCGCGCACGCTGCCTGAGCTGGCGCTGCCGTCGCTGCAGCTCCTGTTCTCGCTGCTGCTGCCCGCCTTCTCGATTGCCATCATCGGTTTGATCCAGGGCGCGGGCGTCAGCCAGGGCTACCCAAACCCCGACGGCAAGTATCCCAACGTCTCGCGCGACTTCTTGGGGCAGGGCGCCGCCAACCTGGCGGCCAGTCTGGTCTCCGGCGTGCCGGCGGGCGGCTCGATCTCCGGCACGGCGCTGCTGTTGAGCGCGGGTGCGCGTTCACGCTGGGCCAACATTCTGGCCGGGCTGTTCGTTGTGCTCATCGTGCTCGCGGCCGCGCCGCTGGCCGAGTTGGTGCCGATGCCTGCCTTGGCTGCCTTGCTGATCGTGGCGGGCTTCCAGGGGCTGCGCATCGAAGCCGCGCAGACGATCTGGCGCACCGGCAAAGTGCCTGCCACGGTGATGGGGCTGACCTTCCTGGCGACGTTGTTCATCCCCTTGCAGTACGCCGTGCTGATCGGCGTCGCCTTCAGCATCTTGCTCTACGTCGCCCAACAGGCGAACAAGGTGGTCATCACCGAGTGGGTGCTCAAGCCCGAAGGTTTTCCTGTGGAGCAGCCGGCGCCGAGCGCCCTTCCCAGCCACCGGCTGACGGTGCTTCAGGTATATGGCAGTCTCTTTTTTGCCGCAGCCAAGAACCTGGAAGAGATGCTGCCTGCTGCGGAGAACACAACGAAAGCTGTGATTATCTTGGGGTTGCGCGGCAGAACGGAGATCGGCAGCACCTTTGTCGGCGTGCTGCGCCGCTACGCCGAAACGCTGCGTGCACACGACAGCAGGCTGATGCTGGTGGGCGTCGACGCCGCCGTTCTGAGCCAGCTTGAGCGGACAGGGTTGCTTGCGATTATCGGCGAGGGGAACGTCTTCCCGGCAACGGCGCAGTTGGGCGAGGCGCTGAATGCCGCCGTCGATGCCGCCAATGCCTGGTTGGAGCAGGACGATGCAAACGGATCGTAGCGAAGATGTAACCGTTGCGTTGGTTGAAATGGAACGCGGATGACGCGGATTTGGCGGATTTCCGCTGATCCAATCCGCGCAAATCCGCCCAATCCGCGTCATCCGCGTTCCATTCCGAGCCGCATTGCGATACCGGCTGAACAGTTACGCGACAACAATACACGATGTTTCTCGAAAGGAATTTGGGCATGGTTCATTTTGAACGATAGGCACATT
>JAPKMV010000833.1 GCA_026645635.1 Caldilineaceae bacterium | reverse complement strand
GGTCTCGGCGAAGCGCACGGTGAGGTCGATTGTGACGGTCGGTGTTTTCATCGGTGGTCCTGACTGAGGGTTGGGTTTTGGGGTATTGGGGTATTGGGGTGGAAAGCCGCTCCAATACCCCAAAACCCAAACCCCTTACATATGAATCGGGTGCCCCTCCACCGCGTGCGCTGCTTCCATGAGCACTTCGCTCAGCGTCGGGTGGGCGTGGACGTTGCGTGCGATCTCGGCGGGGGTGATCTCCATGAACTGCGCCAGGCTCAGCTCCGGCAGCAGCTCGGTCACGTCCGGACCGACCAGGTGCGCGCCGAGAATTTCGCCGTACTTGGCGTCAGCGATGATCTTGACGAAGCCGACTTTGGCGTTGAGACCCTGCGCCTTGCCGTTGGGCATGAAGGGGAACTTGCCGACCTTGATGTCGAAGCCTTTTTCCTTCGCCTGCGCCTCGGTGTAGCCGAGACTCGCCACCTGGGGTTCGCAGTAGGTGCAGCGGGGCATGAAGATGTAGCGCTCCGCAGGGATGGGCAGGGTGGGCGCGCCGGCGATCGTCTCCGCGGCGACCACGCCCATCGCGCTCGCCACGTGAGCCAGCGCCAGCTTGCCGGTGCAGTCGCCGATGGCGAAGATGTTGGGCACATTGGTGCGCATGTTGGCGTCGATGTCGATGAAGCCGCGCTTGTCCAGCGTCACGCCGGCCTTGTCCAGCCCGACGTTGTCGGTGTTGGGCTGCACGCCGATGGCCATCAGCACCTTGTCGGCCTGCAGCGTCGTCACCTTGTCATCTTTGAGGTTCTTGACTGTCACGGTGACGCCATCCTCGCCGATTTCGACCTTCTCGGTGCGGGTGCTGGTGTGAATCTTCACGCCCTTCTTGGTGAAGACCTTGTGCACCTCCGCCGCGACCTCGGCATCTTCCAGCGGCAGAATCGTGTCGAGCATCTCGATCACCGTCACGTCCGCGCCGTAAGTGCTGTAGACATAGCTGAACTCCATGCCGATGGCGCCGGAGCCGACCACGATCAGCTTCTGCGGCACTTCGCTGAGCACCACCGCGTCGCGGTATTGGATGATGCGCTTGCCGTCGATCTGCGTCCCCGGCAGGCTGCGCGCCCGCGCGCCGGTGGCCACGATGAAGTTGGCGCTGGTGACAGTCTGCGCCTTGGCGTCGGCGATGAACTCCGACGGGCCAACCTGGAGCGTGTGTGCGTCCACAAAGGTGGCCTGGCCGTTGATCACGTCGATTTTGTTCTTCTTCATCAGGAAGCCGACGCCCTTGGTCTGCCGCCCGACGATATCACGGCTGCGCTTGACCGCCGCGCCGAAATTCACCTTGAGGTTGTCAAAGGTGAAGCCGTAATCGGCTGCGTCGTGCAGCGTCTCCAGGATCTCGGCGTTGTGGATCAGCGCCTTGGTGGGAATGCAGCCCCAGTTGAGGCAGACGCCGCCCAGGCTCTCCCGCTCGACGATGGCCGTCTTCAGCCCCAGTTGCGCGGCGCGGATCGCCGCCACATAGCCGCCGGGGCCGCTGCCGACGACGACGACATCGTATTGATAGTTGTGCTCAGCCATTGGAATCTCCTCTGTTCTCGCCTGTATCGACGACCTGTCGAACGATTATGCCCAATTCTCTAGTCTACGCTTGACCGCTGTCAAAAACGCGTCCGCCTGCGCACCGTCGAGGACGCGATGGTCGATGCTGAAACTCAGATAGCACATGGGGCGGATGACCAGCGCATCCTCCACGCTGGGCAGCAGCGACGCGCTTGTCGTGCGCACCACGGGGCGTTTGACGATGGCGCCGACGCCCAGAATGCCCGTCTGCGGCTGGTTGATGATCGGCGTGGCAAAGAGGCTGCCGCCGGTGCCGTGGTTGGTGAGGGTGAAGGTGCCCCCGCGCAGGTCATCGGGCGTCAGGTTGCCGCCCCGCGCCTTCTCCACCAGGTCGTTCAGCGCCCGCGCCAGCCCCTGCAAATTCTTCTCGTCGGCGTCGCGCAGCACGGGGACGACCAGCCCGTCGCGCAGCGAGACCGCCACGCCCAGATGGATGCGCCGGTGCACGATGATGCCCGCGTCGGTGTACCGGGCGTTGACCATCGGCACTTCTTTCAGCCCGGCGACGATGGCAGCCAGAAAATAGGCGGTGTAGGTGAGCGCGATGCCCTTCTCGGCAAAGTGACGCTTGTGCGCCTCACGGTGGCGCACCGCCGCGGTCATATCCACTTCAAAGAAACTGGTGACATGGGGGCTGGTCTGCTTGCTCATCACCATGTGCTGGGCGATGGCGCGGCGCATCGCCGTCAGCGGCGTGAGCACATCGCCCAGTTCCAGTTCGGCAGCGGGTGACGCGGGCGACGGCTCCGCTGGCGCAGCGGAGGGTGAAGGCTGCGTCGCCAGGTGCAGTTCCACA
>JAPKMV010000832.1 GCA_026645635.1 Caldilineaceae bacterium | reverse complement strand
CAGGAGACGCCAGTGCAACCGAGAGTCCCGTCATGGAGGGTGTCCCACAACTCGACCAGGGCAATCCGCGGCAAGTTTGGACCTACGGCAACGGTACGCTCACCGCAATTGCCGACGACGCCGACGCGATGGCGGGCGCCATCGAAGCGTATGAGAACGAGCATATGCAGGACACCGCGCAGACGATCTTTGCCTGGGGTCTCTACACATTTGCCATCGTCGAGGTGGCGAGTGATTTTCAGACAGCCACCGTGTATCGCAGCGCCTCCTGCGGGCCGCTCTGTGGCTCAGGTTTTCTCTTCACTCTGCAGCGCGCCCCCGACGGCAGGTGGTTTATCAGCGACAGCCAGCATCTCTGGCAGTCATAGCCGGATGCGTTCTCGCTCGTAGCGCGGATATTGGGGGCGGCGCTTGCGATAATCCGCTGCCGATTGGCCGTCCATTGTAACCTGGCCGGAATACACACCACCGCCCACTACAGCGGCGCCGTGCATTCCCGGCCAGGTCGTCTTTGTGCTACAGCGTCGTCGCAAACCAGTCGGCCGTGCGCTGAATCACGCTCTCGGCCATGGTCTGGTCGTCACTCAACACGCCAAAGATGTGGTCGCCACCCGGCACAATCCACAACTCCTTTGGTGCGGCCTGGGCGCTCTCCACAAAGCCAGGGGCATAGGCGGCGGAAAAGTCCTGGTCGCCCGCAATTGCCAGATAGGCGCCCGGATACTCGGTGATGAGTTGCGCCAGGTCATACTGCGCCAGGCTGTCGAAGAAGTCCTGCTTCAAGGCAATCGTGCGCCAGCCCAGATCGACGCCGACAATGCCTTTTTCCGCCGCCGTGTCGAAGGATTCCTGCCCCAGCACGTCGACGAAATCCGGCACAAAGTCGCCGACCGAGGACCAGGTCACCATCGACTTGAAGAACTCCGGGTGCTCGGCGGCGGCGACAGTGGAGACGCCCCCGCCCAGGCTGAAGCCAATCACGCCGATGCGCTCGGGGTCGACCCAGGGCAGACCCGCCAGATACTCATACGCGGCTACGGCATCCTCGACCTGGGCGCCGACAGTCGTCATGCCCGTGTCGCCGTCGCTCTTGCCGAAGCCGCGGAAGTCGATGCGCAGCGAACCCACGCCGCGCTCCGCCAGGGCATCTGCCAGACGCGCGTACATGTTGCCGACCTCGTCTTTCTGGCTCCCGAAGCCGTGCAGCATGAGCACCACCGGCGCGTCCCTGACGCCTGCTGGCCGGTTGAGCGTGCCGACGACGCCGTTGTCGAGCTTGACCGGGCGGTTGCTCGGGTCTGTGCGCGGCAGACAGCCGGTCAGCAGCACGCCGACGAGCAGCGTCACCAAGAGTAAACGAATGCGAGCCATTGAGAATGCCTCCTCTGTGATTTGGAAATGGGTTGGGTATGTGAACCGATCCCACTGTGAAACGGTGGGATCGGCATCGTTATCGTCCTACAGAAGTGAGAATGTGTCAAAGGTGGCAGCCATCGCCAAGATGACGCCGAGGGTTGTGATCGTGGGCGGCATGAGCGATGATGTTGATTGCTAAGCAGTCCAGTATACTGACAGTATGTGCCGGCCCGGCCACAACGCTATCCACCGTCGGCAGCCTGCCAGTATCCAGTTTGACATGCAGAGGAACAAAGGAGTCCGTCTCATGAACCTGACCACACCCGAAACACAAGGCTTTTCCAGCCAACGCCTGGCGCGCATCGGCGCCGTGATGGAGGGTTATGTCGCCGCCGAGCAACTTGCTGGCGTCGTGACCCTGGTCGCCCGCCGCGGCCAGGTTGTGCATTTCCATCAGTGCGGCATGGCGGTGCGGGAGACCGGCAGCCCCATGCGGGAGGATACGATCTTCCGCATCTACTCCATGACCAAGCCCATCACGAGCGTGGCAGTGCTCATGTTGCTGGAGGAAGGGCGCCTGCGTCTGGCCGATCCTGTCGCCGCCTATATCCCTGCCTTCAAGGATGTCAAGGTGCTGGATACCAGCATCGATTCGGGGGTGCGCTTTGTGACGCCCGTGCGCCCGCCCACCATCCGCGACTTGCTGACCCACACTGCCGGTCTCAGCTATGGCTTCGATGACGGTGTTCATATTGACCAGTTGTATCAGCAGCATGTGTGGGCGAAGTGGGACCGGGAGCCAAACAGTGTCTCCCTGGACTGGCTGGTGGACACCATTGGCAAACTGCCGTTGGCCAGCCAGCCCGGTGTCAAGTATCGCTACAGCATGGCCACCGATGTGCTTGGCGGCATCGTGCAGATTGTCGCCGGCCAGCCTTTCGACCAGTTTCTCAGCGAGCGGATTTTTCAGCCGTTGGGCATGGTGGACACCGACTTCTGCGTGCCCGCCGCCAAACTCCCGCGCTTCGCCGCCACCTATGGCCCGGGCGAACAGGGCGGC
>JAPKMV010000831.1 GCA_026645635.1 Caldilineaceae bacterium | reverse complement strand
GGAGATTGGCGAGAAGGAGTATGCGTGGACGGTGGTCGGCATCGCCCAGGTGTTGGGCGGCCCGCCCAATCAGATTCCGGTTTATGTCAACTATGATTACTTTGCGTGGCTGACGGCCGACGTCAACCAGGCGGGCAGTTTGCAGATCAAGCTGGATCCTGCCAGCGGCCTGGGGATGGAAGATGCCGCCGCGGTGCTCAACGAGCGGCTGGAGGACGCCGGCTATCGAGTCGTGTCGGTCTTCACCATCGACACCCTGCGCCGCTTCACCGGCGCGTTCTTCGACATCATTGTCTACCTGCTGTTGGCGATGGGCGTGTTGATCGCTTCCGTGGGTGCGTTGGGGCTGGCCGGCGCCATGAGCACCAACGTCCTGGAGCGCACGCGCGAGATCGGCGTGATGCGCGCCATCGGCGCCAGTGACGGTGCGATCTTGCAGATCGTCATCGTCGAGGGTGTGATCATCGGGCTGATCAGTTGGTTCTTTGGCGCGTCGCTGGCCTTCCCGGCGGGTGCGCTGCTGGCCAATACCGTCGGCGTGGTGCTCTTCCAGACCGCCCTGCCCTACGTTTTTTCCGCCGGCGGGCTGCTGCTCTGGCTGGGCATCGTCGTCGTGCTGGCGGTGGTGGCGAGCTTTCTGCCCGCGTGGCGCGCCTCGCGCCTCACCGTGCGCGAGGTGCTGGCATATCAATAGAATCGTGACTATTCAGGCATCATCCACAGATTGCGCAGATTACACAGATTAGCGGCTCGTGCATCTGTGTAATCTGCGCAATCTGTGGATCGTCTTATCTCTGAGGCTTGGTAGTTACATCTGTGGATGAATTTGCAGTAACAAATACAGGTCGGCAGAAAGCCCCGTGCTACAATGCGTGTTGCAGGTGGGCGCCAACAAACGCCCGCGAATCGTTGATTAAAAGCAGAAACTGAAAGGAACTTGAAAGATGGCAAACCTGACCGTATGGAAATTCGAGACGCCCGAAGGCGCGCAGGAGGCGCTGAACAAGCTGATCGAACTTTCCAAGCAGCAGTTGATCCAGGTGCAAGATGCGGCCGTGGTCTCCTGGCCGGCGGGCAAGAAAAGCCCCAAGACCCACAACTATGGCAGCATGACCGGCCAGGGCGCGCTTTCGGGCGCTTTCTGGGGGATGCTCTTTGGGCTGATCTTCTTCGTGCCCTTCTTTGGCCTGGCCGTGGGCGCAGCGATGGGCGCGATGGCGGGCAAGTTCAGCGACTACGGCATCAACGACGACTTCATCAAGCAGGTGCGCACGCAGGTGACCGAGGGCACTTCGGCGCTCTTCCTGCTGAGCAGCGGCGCGGTGATGGACAAGATCGCGCCGGCCTTCGAGGGCATCAAGATGGAGTTGGTTCAGTCGAATATGAGCGCGGAGCAGGAAGCGCAGTTGAAGGAAGAGTTCGGCGCGTAGTTTTGTCTGTCGCACACGACGAAACCCTGCACCCGCGTCCCACGGACGCAAACACTATCCGCAGATTACGCAGATTTGATGTCTGCCATCTGCGCAATCTGCGGATGAGTGTCTGGCGCTCCCCAGTGCGGAGCATCGCTTGATTGGGCGATGAGACGCCCAACCGTAGGTGCGGTTTTCAACCGCACGTGGCTGCTGTGCGGGCGGAGATCCGTGCGGTTAAAAACCGCACCTACGACAAAGTTTGCCCTTTTCCTGCAATCCTCGCGTAACACGCCCCTCGCCCCATCCTCAGTTGCGCCAGCCTTAAATTCATGCCCATTCACAGGAGAACGCCCATGTACGTCCGCCGCTTCCTTGCCATTCCTTTGATTGCCACCCTATTGGCGCTGACATTCTTGACCCTCTTGTCGTCAGCGCCGCTTTCCGCCAACAACCACATTATCTATGTGGATGCCGACGCCACCGGCGGAACGAACGACGGCGCGTCGTGGGCCAATGCGTTCACGGATCTGCAATCTGCGCTGACTGCGGCCCAATCCGGCGACGAGATCTGGGTGGCAACGGGAGTCTACACGCCGGGTACGGCGCGCACGGATAGCTTTCTCCTTGAGTATCAGGTGTCAATCTACGGCGGCTTTGCGGGGACCGAAACCCAGCGAGAGCAGCGAGATTGGGAAACCAACGTCACCGTCCTCAGCGGGGACATTGACGGCGACGACACGGTAGACGCCAACGGCGTGGTCACGGACACGACCCACCTTCAGGGGAACAATGCCTATCATGTCGTCACTGCCGACGCCAATAATGGTATGCCGCCATCGCCCAGCAGCAACTATGGCACGGCGATTCTGGATGGCTTCACCATTACCGGCGGTTTGGCGAATGGCAGCGGCGCCGCTGGGAATGGCGGCGGCTTCTACAACTTCATCGCCTTCCCCACGTTGCGCAACATCACCTTTCAGGGCAATCAGGCCGTCAACGGCGGC
>JAPKMV010000830.1 GCA_026645635.1 Caldilineaceae bacterium | reverse complement strand
CATGACCTTCAACCTGCTGCCGCTCTTTGTGGCGTCCTTTGTCGGGATAGCCGCGCTCAGTTTTATCTTCCGCGCCTGGCCGCGCGTGGTCGGGCTGACCGGCGCGGCGCTGGCCATCGGCGTGGCGCTGTGGCTCTGGTCGCTCGATTTCGCCCAGCCGTACTGGGTTTTTCCCAACGGGATCACGCTGGAACTCACCGCACCGATCACCCGCTTTGGGTACACGTTCCGTCTCCAGGCCGCCAACGCGCCGATCGTGGCCATGAACCTGGCGATTGCCGCGGCCGCACTGCTGCTGGCGGCGCGCACGACGGCAGACCGCACCTTCGCCGCGCTGACCTGGCTCCTGGTAGCCGGCTACAACCTGCTGGCGCTGGTCGTAGCCGGCCCGATTGCGCCCGCACTGGCCAGCCCGATCCTGCTGGTGATGCTCAGCGCGATCAGCGTCTTTGCTTTGCAGGGCAACCGCAGCGTCAACCCGAGCGGCGCGGTGCGCATGTTGATCCCGCCGATTCTGGCCGTGCCGGTCTTCTTCCTGGCGGCCTGGTACGTGGACCAACTGCCGCTGAATCCCCAGGATATGACGCTGCCGCAGATCACCGGCGGGCTGCTGGGGCTGGGGCTGCTGCTGTTGATGACCCCCTTCCCGCTCCACACCGGCGGGCCGGCCACCGCGAGCACCGCACCGGCGCCGGCCACCCTGCTCGTCTTTCTGTTGGGTCAACTGGCCGTGCTCCATCTTGCGGGACAACTGCTGGCCGCCTATCCGATCATCCTGACCGAGGCGGACTGGGGCGTGCTGCTGGCGATCTTTGGGCTGATGACGGCGGTCTGGCGTGGCGGCCATCGGCGCCACGACAGCCGGGCAGTTGTGGGGCTACGCCGCGCTCCACGACTGGGGGCTGATCATCGTCGTGCTGGCGACGCCGGGCGTGCAAAGCTGGACGCTGGTGCTCTTTCTCTTTGGTCTGCGCGTGGTCAGCATGTTCACCGCTGCGGCCGGGCTGGAGACGCTCGACCAGCACCTGGGGCGGCTGGATTTTGCCAGCCTGCGCGGGGTGGGCAGCCGCATGCCCTGGAACAGCGCGGCGTTTCTGCTGGGCGGGCTGGGGCTGCTTGGCTTTCCGTTGAGCGCCGGTTTTGCGGGCCACTGGTCGGCGTTACAGCAGATGGCCGCGCTCGACTGGCGCCCGGCGGCCGTCGTGCTGCTCGCCTCAGGGGTGGCGGTCTTCGGCTTCGTGCGCATCGCCCGCACCATGTTCGACCCGCAGGACAGCCTGGCGCCGCGCGAACGCGCCGCCAGCATCACCGTGGCGATCATTGCGCTGGCCGTCACGATTACAATTGGCGTCGCGCCGCAACTGCTCAACACTTATGTCGAGCGAGCGCTGGCGGCGTTTGGGTAAATGTAGGGCGATTTGGCAAATCGTCTTAGAGGCTGTTTGTAAAGATCTCTTTGACGCAGAGGCGCGAAGATGCAGAGGCTCGCAGAGGAAAAACAGAGGAGTTCTCCAGGCGCATTCTCTGCGTTTCTCTGCATCTTTGCGACTTTGCGTTGAAGTGGGTGGCCTTTCAAACAGCCTCTTACGCTATTGAGGAAACGATCGATGGTGCAAAGCTCCCGCCTCAGCGGGTTCTACCAGATGAGTGTAGCCGAACGGGTGGCGATTGTCGCGCGCTGGGCCGACCTGTCGCCCGAAGAGGTCAACGTGCTGCACAATGGCCTCAGCGTGGCGCAGGCCGACAAGATGGTCGAAAACGTGGTGGGCCGTTACGCGCTGCCGTTGGGCATCGGCGCCAACTTCCTGGTCAACGGCAAGGAGTATCTCATCCCCATGGTGGTGGAGGAGCCGTCGGTCGTGGCTGCAGTGAGCTATGCCGCCAAGCTGGCGCGCACCGGCGGCGGCTTCACGGCCGGCAGCACCGAGCCGGTGATGCTCGCCCAGGTGCAACTGCTCGACGTGCCCGACCCCGCGGCGGCCGAGGCGGCCATCCTCGGCGCGCAAGGGGAACTGCTGGCGCTGGCCGACACCAGCCCCAGCATCACCGCGCGCGGCGGCGGCCCGGTGGCCATCGAGGTGCGCCGGCTGCCCGACACGCCGACGACGCCCATGCTGGTGGTGCATCTCTTGTTCGACACCCGCGACGCGATGGGCGCCAACGCCATCAACACGGCGGCGGAAGCCATTGCGCCTGCGTTGGAGCGGCTGAGCGGCGGGCGGGCGCTGCTGCGCATCCTGAGCAACCTGACCGACCGCCGCCGCGCCTGGGCCGAGGTGACGATCCCGGCGGCGGCCTTCAGCACCATCGACTTTGCCGGCGCGGACGTGATCGAGGGCATCGCCCATGCCAACGCCTTTGCCGTGGCTGACCCGTACCGGGCGGCGACGCACAACAAGGGCATCCTCAACGGCATCGACGCGG
>JAPKMV010000082.1 GCA_026645635.1 Caldilineaceae bacterium | reverse complement strand
TCAACCTCGGTGCGACCTGACTCTGCCGCGTCGCCCGGCTGCGCAGGGGTCGTGATCGCTGTGGGTGTCGGCGACGGCGCAACCGTCGCGGTTTGCGGTTCGCGGCCAAACACACTCATCAGCAGCACGACGAGGACGACGACAAACACGATGGCAATGGCCGCGGCGATTGGCCACAGCCGATACCCACTCTCCTTCTTGAAGAGCGGCTCCCCGCTGTGCTGCACCTGGGTGGCGCCCTGTCCCCGGCTCTCCAGAATGCTGATCTCGGTGGTGTCACCGCTGCCGGCATAGCTGCGCATCACCAGGTTCTTCGCCTGCCGCGTCACCGCGCTCTGCGCCGCCACCGGCGGGTTCTCGTGGAAGATCAACTCGGCGCGCAGCGCGCGCAGTTCGCTGTCCAGCAGTACGGTCAGGCTGGCCATCAGACGGCCTTCGCCGTCGAGGAAGGGATAGTAGTGGGCGTCCCACCGTTCGAGCAGCGCGCGCTGATTTTGCAGCCCGGCGTTGATGGCGCTCATTTCCTGGTTGTAATCAATGCTCACGGTGAGGTGCTCCGTTGTCTGGGCAGGCTTCAATACGCGCCGAGTTCCATCAGCCGTTCGTCGCTGATGCCAAAATGATGGGCGATTTCATGCAGCACGGTGCGCCGCACTTGCTCCCGGATGCTGTCTTCGTCGGGCGGCGTCACGCGCAAAATCGGCCCACGGAAAATCGTGATCTTGTCCGGCGTCACCATGCCATAGTGGCTGGATCGCTTCGTAAGCGGCACGCCTTCGTAGAGACCGAGCAGCAGATGGCCCGGCGCCAACGCCACCGCGTCATGATGGCGCCGCGCAGGCCAATCCTCGACCACCACCATCAGGTTGTCGACGGCCTTCCAGAGCGACTCCGGGATGCTCTCGACCGCTTCCTCGACCAGCTCCTCGAAGCGGCGGCGAGTGATGTAGCCCGGTGGCGGGAGAGAGAAATCATTCATGAGTCTGTTCAGCATCAAATCCGCGCGATCGCCAGCGCCAGCCGTTGGCGATTGGTCGGCGCAACAAAGTGGGCGAAATCGGCGCCGGCTTTGCGGCGCAGCTTGTCGATGGTCTTCTCCTGGACGCGGAGGTAGCGCATCTGCCCCGGTTCGAGGGGCGCCTGTGGGTCGCCGGCCAGCATCCGCTTGCTGACCACCGCGTCGTTGAGGTCGCCCAGATCATCTTGCAGGCGGCGCAGGTCTTCGATCAGCGCGTCGGCGCGCGTGCCCAACAGACTGCGCACGAACTCCAGGTTGTAGCGCAGGTATTTGCAGGCAATGCGCAGTTGGTGCAGCATCTCCGTGGACAGGGCCTCGTCGGTCTCGAAGAGCATCTCGAAGGCGCGCACCTCCTCAAAACGATTCAGGATCGTGCTGGGCATCACATGGCGCACCTGTATGGGCGTGGGCGCCTGGCCGCTGTCCGGTGCGAAGTCGCGCACGCCTGCGCCCGGCGTCGTACAGAAGGCGTTCCAATCTGCCAGAAAGCGTTCATAGCGCCGGCTGCTGAGCCAGGCTTGCAACTGCGCGTGGGCTGCGCTGCGCTGCGTGCGCCACTGCGTCAGCGTTGCCCGCAGATCTGCGCTCCGGCTTGGCTGCCGTTCAAAGCGTTCCAGCCGCAGGATCGCCACATCCAGATCGCGCACCGCACCCAGCGCTCGCGCGGTGCGCTGCAAACCCTTGCGGATGCGGCGAATCGTCTTGGGGCGGAAATAATCGCCGTAGAGTTTGGCTGCGGCGCGTGCCCGCCGAATCGCCACACGCATATCGTGCACATATTCGGGGTCGTCGCCGTGGCGGACGCCCGCCTCGTTGAGCAGCATCACCGTCAGTTGCTCGCGCCAGATCAGCCGGCACGCTTCGGCCATGTGCATCTCCGGGTGGATGCCCTGCCAGTTTTCCGGTTTGGCCAGTGGATGGCTGGCCAACAGTTGCAGCGCCCGTTCGAGCTTGCTGGTCTGGCTCGGCGTCACCGGCAGCGTCGCGGCGATGGCTGCTGCCAACGTGACCAGCTCAGCCTCATCGCCGCCATCGAGCAGTTCCACTTCCAACTCGTGGAAGCGCGCCAGCACCGGCCCGGAGTCGTCGGTCGCCACGCTGACGGCATCGATGCTCAGTTCGGAGAAGGGGGCGCCGTCTGCCGCGTCGCCGTCAGCCGGTGGGTGCACGAGCCGTTTGACCCGCCGCTGCTGGATATGGCAGATCGGCGTCAAGGGTGTCTCCGGCTTCACCAACTCGTCCAGCGCAGCAGTCAAGGCGACGGGCCAATCGGCGCGCGCGGTAATCGTCGCGTCGGGGGACAGCGTCTCTTCGATTTCGGTGCGGGCATAGAGTGCGGCGCCGCGCTCAAGCCGCTGCGCTTTGAGGGTGGCGAGCAGCCTGTCCTGCTGACGGCGGATGCGCAGCCCCCAGCCTTGCCGCAGCAGACGAAAATCGGCGGTGTCGTAGTAGGTGTCGGCGGTATCGACCGTGACGCCACCGGCCAGGCTGTTCGCAGCCAGGGTCGGCGCCGTCGCCAGTTGGCCAGCCACAGCAACATCGGTCAGCAGAAACTTGGCTTCGACCTCTTGGGGCGGGTGGCGCATGATAGTTGCCAATTCAATCGGTGTTGGGGCTATGCAATTGACATAAGCACATATTGCAGAATCATAATCCCAAAGAAGGCGACAATGATGGAGATGTCCATCACGCCGCCCAGTGGCGGGATCAGCTTGCGGATCGGGTCCAGCACCGGCTCAGTGATCTGGAGCAAGAATTGGACAATCGGATTGTACGGGTCGAGGTTGGGAATCCAACTCATCAGCGCCCGCGCCAACAGCACATAGCTGTAGATTTGCAGCACCATCAACAGAATATCAATGATTGCGTTCATCCTGCGTCTCGTTTTTCGCTCATGGCGCCCAGTTCCTGGCTGCGACGATAGGCGGCAAAGATGGCGTCGCTGATCGTGGCGCGGATGCTGGCTTTCTCCAGCTCATACAAACCGGCCGCGGTCGTCCCGCCTGGGCTGGTGACCTGGTTCTTCAACTCCGCCGAATGCTTACCCGACGCGCGCATCAACGCTACGCTGCCTTCGATGGTCTGGAGCACCATCTTCTCCGCGTCGCGTCGGGAAAAGCCCATGTGTACGCCTGCGTCGATCATGGCCTCGATCAGCAGCATCACAAAACCGGGGCCGGAGCCGCTGAGACCGGTGGCCATGTCCAGGAAGCTCTCTTCCTCCACCTGCAACTGCTCGCCCATCGCGCCCAGGATGGCCTCGGTAAAGCGCAGTTGATCGCCCGCCACCTGGCTGGTCGCCGTCCAGACGGTCATGCCCTTGCCCAGTTGCGCGGGGGTGTTGGGCATGGCGCGCACGATGCGGTCGTGGAACAGTTTGTTCTGCAGCGTAACAATGCGGGTGCCGGCCAGGATGCTCAGCACCAGCGCATCGGGGTGAATCTTGCTGTGCAGGTCTTTACCCACCTTGGGCAGGCTCTGCGGTTTGATGCTCATCACCACGATGTCGGCGCCGCGCACCGCAGCCGCATTGTCGCTGGTGACGCTGACGCCGTAGGTGGCCTGGATGAACTCCAGCCGCTCCTGCCACGGGTCGCTCGCCACGATGCAGTCGGCCGTGGTCAGGTTTTGGGTCAACAGCCCTTTGATCATGGCTTCACCCATGACGCCGCTGCCGACAAAGGCCATTCTTCTTGCGTGTAACATCAGCGATTGCTGCTCCTTGCGATTACCCTTGTGATGTATGTAGGCGCATGATCTGTCGTGCCCGTATCACTAGCTTTCAAACGCGTGCACCGAAAATCGCGGTGCCGATGCGCACCAGCGTGGCGCCTTCGGCGATGGCCACGGGAAAATCGTTGCTCATGCCCATCGAGAGGCTGTCCCACGCTGCCGTCGGATAACGCAGCGCCAGTTCATCGCGCAGCAGGCGCAGCGCCCGAAAAACCGGTCGTGCGGCCTCCGGATCGTCCACAAACGGCGCCATCGTCATCAGGCCGCGCACCCGGATGCCCGGCAGCGCCAGCACCGCCGCTGCTTCGTCCAGCACCGTCGCCGGTGTGAAACCGTGTTTGCTCGCCTCGCCGCTGACGTTGACCTCCAGCAATATCTCCATTACGTGGCCGGCGGCAAGTGCGTCGCGACTCAGGCGGGCGGCGATCTTAGTGCGGTCCACCGAATGGATCAGCGTCAACGGGCCGACAGCGTCGCCGGTCTTGCGGCTCTGGATGGTGCCGATCATGTGCCAGCGGATGTCTGCCAGACCACGGCGCTCTGCTTCGCGCACCTTCGGCCATAACTCTTCCAGACGATTTTCGCCGAAATCGCGCTGTCCCGCAGCATAGGCGGCTACAATTGCTTCAATTGGCTGAGTTTTGCTCACGGCGACCAGCGTGATCGCATCCGGCGTGCGCCCGACCTGCCGCGCCGCGGCTGCGATCTGCGTCCGCACGTCTGCCAGGTTGGCGGCGATGGCTGCAGTCAAGCGGTCGTCCGGCGTCATGGTTTGCGATTCTACCAGGGAACGGCGCGGCTGGCAAGGAAGATGACCCGCCCTTACTCGCTCGCGCGCGCCAGGATGGCGGCGCGGATCGCCGGATCGACCGCAAAACGGGCTTTGATCCACGCCAGGATCGCCCGCGCCGAGGCCGTGTTGCGTGCGTAGCCCTGGGCAAAATCGGCCAGATGGGGCGCCAGATCGGGGTGGCGGCGCTCGGCCCGGCGCTCGATGGCGAAGCTGTCACCTGCTGCGCCGGCCGGCGCCACGATAGCAGCCAGTTCGAGCACACGATCCACCGCGTAGGACTGGATGAAGCGCATGGCCGACAGGTGTTCGCCCCGCAGGTCGCGCCCCAGGCCTCGGTGACGTAGATTACGCAGATTTGATGTCTGCCATCTGCGAACATCTGCGTAATCTGCGGATGAGCGTCTGGTGCTTCCCCGGTAAGTAGCGGTGGGCGAATAGATAGTGGTGCTGGCGCGGGCTGTCGTCAGCCGGACTGGTCATGGGAGGCAGTATAACACAGGCTGTCTTTGCCAAAACAGGCCGTTCGTTCTATGCTTACCCGCCATGATGACCAACCGACCGCCAGCCTTTCACCTGCTTGCCAAGCCGTCCGGCGCTACGTGCAACCTGGATTGCAGCTACTGCTTTTTCCTCTCGAAAGAGATGCTTTACCCCGGCAGCCGCTTCCGCATGGCGGATGATCTGCTGCGGGAGTACATCCGCCAGTTGATCCAGGCGCATCAGACGCCAGCCGTGACCGTGGCCTGGCAGGGCGGCGAGCCGACGCTGATGGGGCTGGACTTCTTCCGGCGCTCCATCGCCTATGTCGAGCAATACCGCAAGCCGGGGATGCAGGTCGAATACACGATCCAGACCAACGGCACGCTGATCGACGATGAATGGGCGGCGTTCTTCAAGCAGCACAACTTCCTCGTCGGCATCAGCATCGATGGCCCGCGCGCGCTGCACGACGCCTACCGCGTCGACAAAGGACACCAGCCCACCTTCGACCGGGTGATGCACGGGCTGCGCCTGCTCCAGCAGCATGGCGTGGAGTACAACACGCTCACCACGCTGCACCATGCCAATGCTGATCATCCGGCCACCGTCTACTGCTTTCTGCGCGACGAATGTAACTCGCGCTTCCACCAGTTCATTCCGATCATCGAGCGGGTCAGCGCGGCCGACGCCGGGCGCGCGGAGACGCCGCTGCGCAGTGCACAGCCGCTGCAAGTCACGGCGCCGTGGTCCACCTGGCGCGACCGCCCGCTTTACACGCAGCAGGGCGACTACGTGACCGACCGCTCGATTACCGCCGAGCAGTACGGCGATTTTCTCATCGGCGTCTTCGAGGAGTGGGTGCGCCGGGATGTGGGCACGGTCTACGTGCAGATGTTCGACGTGGCGCTGGGGAATTGGGTCGGCGAGCCGTCGGGGCTGTGCGTCCACTCCAAGACCTGCGGCCTGGCCCTGGCCCTGGAGCACAACGGCGATCTCTTTTCCTGTGACCACTTTGTCGAGCCGGCCTACCGGCTGGGCAACATCCTGGAAACCGAGATGATCGACCTGATCGCCTCACCTCAGCAGCAGCAGTTCGGCCAGGACAAGTTCGCCACGCTGCCCCGCTACTGCCGCGAATGCGACGTGCGCTTTGCCTGTCACGGCGGCTGCCCGAAGGATCGCTTCATCACGACGCCCGACGGCGAAGCCGGTCTCAACTATCTCTGCGCCGGCTACAAGCGCTTCTTTCACCACATCGACCAGCCCATGCGCATCATGGCGGACCTGCTGCGCCGCAACCGCGCCCCCGCCGAGATCATGCGCTGGTACGCCGAGCGGGATGCGCAGCTTCAGCAAGCCGTCGCCCACGCCGGGCGCAACGATCCCTGCCCCTGCGGCAGCGGGAAGAAGTTCAAGCACTGTCACGGGGCGCCAACCCGCCCAAACGTATAATTCTCTCAATCTCTCAATCTCTTAATCTCTTGAGATTAGGAGATTGGGAGATTAGGAGATTTTTGTTGTCGGAGGAATTTGCCATGACTGACTACAATACCGCCTCGTTTGCCGCCGTTGCCGCGGCGATCCGTGACCGGCGCACGATCAAGGAGTTCGTCGATCAGCCGGTGCCACGCGATCTGATCGCGGCACTGCTCGACCTGGCGGTCTGGGCGCCGAACCACAAGATGACCGAGCCGTGGCGCTTCTACGTGATCGACGGCGCCGCGCGCACCCGCGTCAGCGAACTGGCGCGCACCCTGCGCTACAAGAAGCTGCTGGCGTCCGGCGCCGAGGAGCACGTAGCCACGCGCCGCGCCGCGGAGTTTGCCGAGCAGTGGGCGCAGGTGCCCGCCATCGTCTTTGTGACGCAGGTGGTGGACCCCGATCCCTTCGTCGAGCGGGAGGACTACGGCGCAGTCTGCTGTGCCGTGCAGAACCTGATGCTCGCCGCGCACGCCGCCGGGCTGGCCACATTCTGGGGCACCGGCGACCTCGCCGCAGCGCGTCCCCTGGCCGACCTGGTCGGCGCGGGCGAAAACGAGCGCATGGTCGGGCTGATCCGCCTGGGCTACGCCGATCCTGCGGTCAAGGCGCCGGTGAAGCGGACGGATGCGGGGAAACTTACGCGGTGGGTGGAGTAGTTGGGGTGGCTATCAACTGATACGTTGCGGATTTGCCATTGAATTTCAACCAAGGGAGATCCCCCGCCCCGATTTTCCCTTATAGGCTGTAATCCACACTTGTGATATAGTATGCGCCCCTTCTCTACGATGCGACCTGCTGGGTAGATAGACCCGGCCGCGTCTGTAGCTTTGCGTCTTCACATCTTTGCGGCATTGCGTTGATCTTCGTTCACATGAGCCAGGGAGGTCACCTATGGTCCCGTTGCTGCGCTTTGCTCTTCTCTGCCTGTTGCTCTGCGGGTTGCTGGCGGCGACGCCCTTCGCTGCCCGCGCCCAAGATTGCCAGGATCTCCTGCCCCACGGCGACTACACGGGTACAACCAGCGTCGTGATGACCATCCGCGGCTATGCGGAGGGGATACTCGCGCAGGAATTCGCCTACAACGACACGGGGCAACTGTCGCTCACCGTCGGCTGCACTGTCACAGCCGGCGCCTATCACTGGAATATCTACCGTACCTTTGTGTTTTTTCCCGGCGCCACACCCATCGTGTGCGCGTACACGGCGGACATGAGCCAGCCGACCGGCAGTGTCATCGCCGGCGCCAACGGCCACCCGCGCATCGACGTGCGCTGGGGACAGGGCTTCGTCAACCCGAACGATTGCATCGACGCTGAGCCAGCAGATACTGCCGCCACCTGGCAATTTTCCCTGGCTGGTCCGCCGCAGGACCGCACCATTGCCGGCGATTATCGCATTATTTACGAAAACCCCGACGCCAAGGATTATGAGCAGATTGCCCAGATGTTTCGCGAACAAGGGTATGAGGTGACGCTGACCAAAGGTTGGAGCCTGACCCGCGCACCACAGCCGTCCGTACAAAGCCTCGCCGCCGCGCTGCGCCAGTATTTTCTCGCCGGGATTCCGGTGACCAACCGGTACACCGCGGCCGTCGATTGGGATGACGCCGGACCGGGTGTGGCGCGGTTCCTGGTGGGCAATGACCCGCCGCGCGCCATGAATGTGGCTGGCGCAACCGCCACTATCGACCTGCCCCTGGCTTCCATCCCCGGCACAGGCGCATTCCCGCTCAGCGTTGAGGCGGAGCTGGAGGGGCGCATCGACCGCCTGGATGGCCTTGACCCGCTGATCCTTGTCCCTGTGCCGGCGTGGGCTAATCTCTTCAACCTACAGCCGCAGATTCAAGCCAATCATGTGCGCTACGCCGGCGAATATGCGCTGCCTGCCCAGCCGCTGGATGCCCACATCACCCTGCCCAACCTGATTCCCTATGTCGGCGGGACGTGGGGCCTCCTGCCGACGCAGCTAAAATTGGCGTTGGCTGCCAACTCTCTCGGCACGCGAGAGACCGGCGGCCTCACCGCACAAGGTGGCTTCGGTCTGGGAAAGCGCATCTACACCCTGGCCGCGCACGGGGCCATCTACGGCACGATCACCCCGACCGCGCTCAACTTCGAGTCGGAGGAACTGACGCTCTCCACCCCGCCCATCGTTTTCAGCGAGCAGCTTGGCCTGGTCTCGCTCGTGCCCGGCGCCACAGCGTTTTTCGATGTTCCCGTGGTCGGCAGCCTGCTGCGCGCGCTCAACGCCGCGCTGGACATCACCGCCGAGGTGCATGGCGGCATGACCGGGCGCGGGCGTCTCGGCGTGAGCGGCAGTACGCTGGCGCTCACCGAAGGCAGCTTTGACGCGACCTTGGGCGTGTTGGCCACCGCCGGCCTGGACACCCCATTCGCCTGGGCCACGGTGGCGGGCGGCGGCGACGGCACGCTGGACATGCGCATCGTCCCGACTGCCCACGTCAACGCATGTAAGGTGCTGCTGTCGTTTCAGGCCCGCGCCGGCGCGTTGGGCTTCAATCTGGTCAATGTGCAGGAACACTGGCAAGTTCTCTCCTGCACCACAGCAGCCGGTCAGACGGTGCTGGTGACGGTCAATTCCCCGCGCCAGGCGCTGCGCACGGTCTATGGCGCGCCCGGTCCTCGCCTGGTCGAAGCGCGCGTCACCCAGTTTCAGGTGACCAACGGACTGACGGAGACTGTGCTGGCGGCGAATGTCAGCCCACAGGCGCGCCCGCTCCTGGCTGCCGGCGCCGATGGCCGCATGGCGCTGGTCTGGAACAGCGTGAGCAGTCGCGGCGCAGCCGATGCGGTGAGCCTGCGCCTCTTCGACGGTGCTGCGTGGGGCAACGTGATTGTCGTGAGCGAGTCGGACTTGCCCGCGTTTACGCCGAGCGCCGCCTTCACCGCCGACGGTGCGCTGCTGGTGGTCTGGGCCGAGGCGCAGATTGCGCCCGATCCTGGCGGCATCACGGCGGCCTTTGCGCAGTCGTTGGAGATCGCCTGGGCGGAGGTGAACCCCGCGACCGGCCAGATCGTGCGCCGCGGCCTGGCCACCGACGACGAGATTTTGGACTTCGCCCCACGTCTGCACCGTGCGGGCGATGGCGCAGTGTGGCTCGCCTGGCAGCACAGCCCGGGCACCGATCTGGCCGGTTCAGCGGCGGCGCCCAATCACTTTCGTACCGCTGCCTGGCAAGGCGCGAACTGGGCGGCAGCGGAAACCGCCGGTCAGAATGGCGTCGGCGTCCTTTTCTGGGATGTTGCCGCCGTCGATGCGCAGCGGGTCTGGCTGGTCGCCGACGTAGATATGGACGGCAATCTGGACACGGCGGGTGACCGCGAGATCTTCGTCTATCGGCGCACGGCCGCAGGATGGGACGCGCCGTTC
>JAPKMV010000829.1 GCA_026645635.1 Caldilineaceae bacterium | reverse complement strand
CGAAAGCACCGCCATCCCTTTCGTGCCTTTCGCCCCTTTCGCGCCTATCGTGATCCAAACACCCTCCATCCCGAACAAGACCCGCGCAACCGCCGCAGCTTTCAACCCTCAGTCCCGGCTGCTATACTTTCCATAAACAGCCGTCATTCACAATTCACCATTCACTCCCATGCACGAACTCCACCTCACCATCCACGACCAGATCGCCACCGTGACCATTGCCCGGCCGGAGCAGCACAACGCCGTCACCTACGCCATGTGGCAGGCGCTGCCGGAGCTTTGCCGCCGCATCGACGCGGACGAAAACGTGCGCCTCGTCATCTGGCGCGGGGCGGGCGACGAGGCCTTCAGCGCCGGCGGCGACATCGCCGAGTTCCGCGCACACCGCAGCAACCGCAGCCAGGCCATCGCCTACAATGCCTGCGTGCAAGCCGCGCTCGACGCCATGCTGGCGCTGCACAAGCCCAGCATCGCCCTGGTCAAAGGCTACTGTGTGGGCGGCGGCTTCCTCCTGGCCGCGCACTGCGACCTGCGCATCGCCGCGGACAACGCCCGCTTCGGCCTGCCCGTGGCGCGGC
Organism: Caldilineaceae bacterium; assembly: GCA_026645635.1. Classification (GTDB taxonomy): domain Bacteria; phylum Chloroflexota; class Anaerolineae; order Caldilineales; family Caldilineaceae; genus Fredericiella. The sequence goes on along the minus strand of JAPKMV010000829.1, from coordinate 1,850 downwards.
TGGGCTTTCTCATCACCTATCCGCAGATGCAGCGCTTCGTGCAGATGTTCGGCGCGGCGGTCGTCAGCGACCTGCTGCTCACCGCGCGCTTGCTCGACGCGCCCCAGGCGTTGGCGGCGGGGCTGTGCAGCCAGGTGCAGCCGCTGGCGACCATCGACGACGCAGTGCTGCATCTGGCGCAGACGATGGCGCGCCTCTCGCCCCTCACCCAGCGCTGGCACAAGGCGATGCTGCAGACAGTGCTGCACAAGCCCGACCTCAGCCAGTTGACCGCCGAGGAACTTGCTGTTGTCGATGAGATGTTCGACAGCCCCGACTATGCCGAAGGCGTGCGCGCTTTTATCGAGAAGCGCAGCCCGCGGTTCTGATGCTGCGTGTTGCGTACTGCGTGAAAGACGGAACACGTAGTACGCAACACGCAGCACGCAACACGCAGCACGCAACACGCAACACGCAGCACAGCCCTTCTGGGCAAGATGCACAACCCTCCATTGTACATCTTGCACGTTATGTCTTCTTGCTCTCTGCACCGTTGGGCGATTTCTCGCACCCCGGTTACAATCCCCTTGACTGAATCGACGGCTTGCACAGGAGACCAGCCATGCGTGAGGATGAGATCACAGCGGCGCCGCAGCCCGCCCCTTTTACCGCCTATCAACTGGACGACGCCTACGACGAGATGTTCACGCCCGACGGCGCGCCGCGGCCCCAGTATGCGCTTCTCTACAAGCGCCTGCTCGAACTGACGCCGGCGGAGTTGGAGACGCGCCAGCAGACGGCCGACCTCTCCTTTCTGCACCAGGGCATCACTTTCACCGTCTACAGCGACGCGCGCGGCACCGAACGCATCTTTCCCTACGACCTGCTGCCGCGCATCATCACCGCCGCCGAGTGGGAGACCATCGAACGCGGCCTGGTGCAGCGCATCACCGCGCTCAATCTATTCCTTCACGACATCTACCACAAGGGCCAGATCCTGATTGACCGGATTGTCCCCTTCGACCTGGTCTACAGCAGCAAGCATTACCGCCGGGAGATGCGCGGGCTGGATGTCCCCCACGGCGTCTATGTCGCCGTCACCGGCACCGACCTGATCCGCCTGACCGACGGGCGCTTCGCCGTGCTGGAGGACAACCTGCGCGTGCCGTCGGGCGCGTCCTACATGCTCGCCAACCGCCAGGTGATGAAGCGGGTCTTTCCCGGCCTCTTCAGCCACTACGATGTGCGCCCGCTGGAATTCTACGGCCAGGCGCTGCAAAACACGCTGGCCGCGCTTTCGCCGGTCAGCGAGGAGAGCAACATCGTGCTGCTCTCGCCCGGCGTCTACAACTCCGCCTACTTCGAGCACACCTTCCTGGCGCGGCAGATGGGCATCCCGCTGGTGGAAGGGCGCGACCTGGCCGTGCATGACAACGTGGTCTACATGCGCACGACGGCCGGGCTGCGCCGGGTCGATGTGATCTACCGGCGCATCGACGACGACTTTGTCGACCCGCTCATCTTCCGCAAGGATTCCATGCTGGGCATTGCCGGGCTGTTCAACGCCTACCGCAGCGGCAACGTGACCCTGGCCAACGCCATCGGCACCGGCGTGGCCGACGACAAGGCCGTCTACGCCTATGTGCCTGCCATCATCCGCTACTACCTGGGCGAGGAACCGATCCTGCCCAACATCGAGACCTACCAATGCGGCGACCCCAAGGAGCGTGACTATGTGCTGGCCAACCTGGACAAACTCGTGGTGAAGGCGGTGGGCGAGTCGGGCGGCTATGGCATGTTGGTGGGGCCGCACAGCACCGCGGAGGAGCAAGAAAAGTTCCGCAGCCTGATCGCCGAGAACCCGCGCAACT
>JAPKMV010000828.1 GCA_026645635.1 Caldilineaceae bacterium | reverse complement strand
CGGCGACGACCTGTACGTCCGCTCCTACCGCGGACGCGGCAGCGGCTGGTTTCGCGAGGTGCAGGTGCGGCACACTGGACGCATCCAGGCGGGCGGCGTGACGCGCGATGTCACCTTCGTAGAGGAAACCGATTCCGGCATCAACGACCAGATCGACGCCGCCTATCGCACCAAATATGTCCATTATCTGCAGTACGTGGCGCCGATGCTGACGCCCGAAGTGCGCGCGACGACGATCAAGTTGACGCCGCGCCCATCGTTTGAAGAGGAGCAAGGACAACGCTTATGACAGCCACAGTTATCACAGTTTCAGGCAAAGTGTCGGGTGCGATCGACGAACGCACCGGCGTGCACAGCTTCCAGGGCATCCCCTTCGCCGCGCCGCCGGTCGGCGCGCTCCGGTGGCAACCGCCGCAGCCGACGCCGCCGTGGCCGGGCATTCGCCGCGCGCACCGCTTTGGCCCGCGCGCCATGCAACTGCCCGTCTTCGGCGACATGAACTTCCGTTCCCGCGGGATGAGCGAGGACTGTCTCTATCTCAACGTCTGGACGCCCGACCCTTCAGCCACGGCGCGGCTGCCCGTGCTGGTCTACTTCTACGGCGGCGGCTTCATCGCCGGCGACGGCTCCGAACCGCGCTACGATGGCGCGCAGATGGCGCGGCGGGGCATCGTGGCCGTGACGGTGAATTACCGCCTGAACATCTTCGGCTTCTTCGCCCACCCCGAACTGAGCGCCGTATCGCCGCAGCACTGTTCCGGCAATTATGGTTTCCTCGATCAGCACGCCGCGCTGCGCTGGGTGAGCGATAACATCGCGGCTTTTGGCGGCGACCCGGCGCGGGTGACCATCGCCGGCGAGTCGGCCGGTTCGATGTCGGTGAACGCGCAGATAATTTCCCCACTGTCGAAGGATCTGATCGCCGGTGCGATTGGATCGAGCGGCGGGATCGGCGTGACGCCGCCCGCAGCGCTGGAGGAGGCCGAGCAACGCGGGCTGGCTTTCGCGCAAAAATTGGGAGCGCCGTCGTTGGCGGAATTGCGCGCCACCCCGGCCAGGAAGCTGCTCAAGGCCACCGCCGGCATGGCTCCGCATGACTTCGCACTCACTGTCGTGGATGGGTGGTTCTTCCCCAAGCCGCCCCTGGAGCTGCTTGCCGCCGGTGAGCAGGCGCGTGTGCCGCTGATGGTGGGCTGGAACTCCGAAGAGATGAACTACGCGGCCTTGCTGGGCGAGCTGGCGCCGACGCCGGAAAACTATGCTTCGGTGATCAAGGCGCTCTACGGCGAGCGCACCGAGGAAGTGCTCAGGCTCTATCCAGGCGAAACGGCGGAGCAAGTCGAACAGTCCGCCACTGACCTGGCCGGCGACCGCTTCCTGGTCTACAGCACGTGGCAGTGGGCCGACGCGCACCGCAAAGCCGGCTGCCCGGTCTATCGCTACTACTACGCCCACCCGCGCCCGCCGATGGTGCCGGAGATGACGGGCGCCGTGGCGGGCCTGGCCGGCGGCGTGATCCGCGATGCGGATGCAGCCGCGCAGAGCATGGTCATGCCGCCCGCCAAAGGTGCGGTGCATTCCGCCGACATCGAGTATGCGATGGGCAACCTGGACACCAATCCGGTCTATGCCTGGACTGCGGAAGATGAACAGGTCTCGGCGCTGATGCAGGGCTACTACGCCAACTTCGTCAAGACCGGCGACCCGAATGGCCCCGGTCTGCCGCACTGGCCGCGGCTGGGTGAAGGGGCGGAGGCGCAGTACATGGTCTGGGACGTGAACCCGCAGGTCATGGTGGAGCGACACCAGGCGCGCTACGCATTCCACGCGCAGGTGTACACGGGGCGCTGATCGCCAGGGCGGCAGGGAATCGAAATCCATCGCTGTGCCGTAGGTGCGGTTTGCAACCGCACGTGGCTGCGGTGCAGGCGGAGCTACGTGCGGTTGCAAACCGCACCTACGCTAGGCGAAACTTCTTGTATCGCCTGGCCAAGGAAATCGGCGTGCCACCGCAGCGGATCAGCGAAATCGTCGCCGGTCAGCGCGCCATCACGGCGGATACGGACTTGCGCCTGTGTCGCTTCTTTGGCCTGTCAAACGGCTACTGGCTCCGGGCGCAGGCCGCCTACGACACCGAGGTTGCGGAAGAGGCGCTGGCGGCAGTGCTGGCGCAGATCAAGCCATGGCAGCCGCGCGTATCGAGCCACAGTTGATATCTGCTGCCGGTGCGGCCCGACATGAATCAATTCAGAACGAGGAGGCTACGATGGAATACACGCGGCTAGGCAACACCGGCCTGCAGGTCTCGCGCATCTGCCTGGGCTGTATGGGCTTCGGCGACGCAGCGAATTGGGTGCACAAGTGGGTGCTCGACGAGGAGAGCAGCCGCCCAGTGATCCAGCGGGCGCTGGAACTGGGCATCAATTTCTTCGACACGG
>JAPKMV010000827.1 GCA_026645635.1 Caldilineaceae bacterium | reverse complement strand
GTGTAGCCCAGGATCGCCATCGGCGGGCGCGTGAATACCTCTATGAACGAGACCAGGCGCGCCACCACCTTCGGCCAGTTGACGCCGGGCAGGGTGCGGCCCCAGCGCCCCAGCGGTTCGGTGACGGTCGGGCTGAGATTGTAGATGACCAGCATCAACGCCATGCCTGCGAAAACAAGGAAGACGACGCGGCGCCGCGATGCAGGCGCAAAGGCTGCGCCGCTGACCGCCAGCAGCAGGAAGCCGACGGCGATCAGATAGCGCCAGCCATCCTCGGTCAGATTGAGCAGGTAGGGCAGCCAGTTGAACAGATAGCCGAGCACGGTGGCGGCCAGCAGCAGCACGATCTGGAGCAGGCGGTTGCTGGTTGCCTGGGTCATCAGGTAGGCGGCCAACAGCGCATAGACGAGAATCACCGCGGGCCAGGGCGCCTGGATAAAGACGATGATGTAGCCGATGCCCAGAATTGTGCCCGGCACGGCGCCGCCCAGATTGGAGACGAAATCCAGCGTCTGCTTGCCGACGAAGGTGCGCCGCACCACCATGAAGGCGATGATCATGCCGATCAGCCCGGCGATGGGCGTCGCCACCGCGGACAGGAAAGTGGTCGACAGAATTGCGTTCAACCCGCGGGTGAAGGCGGTCACATAGTTGCCGAAATAGAGGGTGTTGTCGATGCCCCAGATGCGGGTGAAGGAGCCGGCCAGGATGCTGAAATAGAGCAGCAGCACCAGCGCCAGGACGAGCAGCGTCAACGTGATAAAAGTCCAGCGCGTCACCGGCTCCTTGACAAAGATGCGCCCGGTGGTGGGCTTGCCGGTGACCGAAATATAGGAGCGGCGCCCAATGTAGTAGCGCTGCACGAGAAACACGGTCAACGTTGGTATCAGCAAGATCAACGAGAGTGCGGCCGCCTTCTGCTGGTCGAACTGGCCGGCCACCGCCAGGTAGATGTCGGTGGAGAGCACGGAGACATTGCCGCCGAGCAGCAGCGGGTTGCCAAGATCCGCCAGCGACTCGACGAAGAGGAGCAGAAACGAGGCGGCCAGCCCCGGCGCCAACAGCGGCAATGTCACCGTGCGAAAGATGTGGAACTTGCTCGCGCCCAGGCTCAGCGCCGCCTCTTCCATCGACGCGTCGATCCGTTCCAGCATGGCGCGGATGATCAGATAGGCCACCGGAAAGAAGGTGATGATCTGAACGAAGATGATGCCATCCAGCCCGTAAATGTCGTTGTCGCCTGGCCCGAAGCGCATCCCAAACATCTGCCGGGTGATCAACCCATTGCGCCCAAAGAGCAGGATCGCCGCGATGGCAATGGCAAAGGGCGGGGAGATGGTGGGCAGCAGGGTGACTGTGTGGATCACGCCCGCAAAGGGCATGCTGCAGCGCACCAGTGCGTAGGCAAAGATGAAGCCTAAAATTGTGCCGCCGGTGGCTGCACCCAAGCCCATCACCATCGTGTTCCAGATCGTGCGCCACAGATAGGGGGCGTAGTAGGGATCGACCAGTTGGCCGAAATACTTCAAACTCAATTCGCCCGTAGTCGGGTCGAAGAAGGCCTGCACGATGACGCGCAGCAGGGGCAGCGCTATGAACAGGAAGACAAAGACGGTGACGCCGATCAGACCCACCGCCAGCACCGGGTCCTGGCCGATCAGCCGGAATTCCTGCCAGCGGCGCCACAGACCGGAGCGCGAGGTTCGTGTTGAAGTGGTTGCACTCATGGAAGTGGGATGGTGATTGGGTTGCTGGCTTCTCGCACGGCCAGGGCGACGCGGTGTTCCAGCTCCCTCGGCTCTCTTGTTGTGCAGCCGCACGCCGCCTCTGAATCAGATGGCGGCGTGCGGCTGCGGTCAATCAACCTTGCAGCGCAAACGCGGAGGCGGAGCGCTACTCCTTCAAGTTTTCCGCATTGGCGATTTCGTTGGTGAAGCGGTCGACGATGGCGGTCTTGTTGGCGCCGCACCAGTCAAAGTCGTAGTCGATCAGATTGACTTCCAGCAGTTCCGGGCGGGAGGCGGCTGCGCCCGTCACCGTCGGCGCCTGGTAGGCTTCATACTGCGGGCCGAGTTCCTGCGTCGAGGGCAGCAGCGCCCAGTCGAACCACTTCTGTGCGGCGTCCAGGTGCTGGGCGCCCTTGACGATGCCCATGCCGCCGACCTCGAAGCCGGTGCCTTCTTCGGGGAAGGTCAACACCAGCGGCGAACCCTTCTCCGCGGCGGCTACGATGTCGTGGGAGAAGACGATGCCCACGGCTGCTTCACCCTGGCCGACGAAATTCGCAGGCGCGGCGCCGCTGCGTGTGTACTGCAGCACCTGGCCCGCGTAATCGCGGATGAAGTTCCAGCCCTCTTCCTCGCCCCGCAACTGCAGGATGGTGCAGAGCGCGGTGTAGGAAGTGCCGGAGCTGGAAGGATGGGCGACCATGATCTGAC
>JAPKMV010000826.1 GCA_026645635.1 Caldilineaceae bacterium | reverse complement strand
AGCGCCAGCGCCGCCGCAATGTGGCGTTCCGCCTCTGCCAGTTCCCCGCGCAGCCGCAGTGCGGTGGCGACGGTGAAATGCGCCTCTGCCAGTTCGGCGCGCAGACCGGCCGCCTCCGCCAGGGCCAGCGTGCGCACGCCGTAGGCCAGCGCCGCGGCGAGGTCGCTGGTGGCCATCGCCGCGTCGGCCAGGAGGCGCACCGTGGCCAGCACACCGGGCTGGTCGTCCAGCCGCTCCTGCACGGCCAGCGCTCGCGCACAACAGGCGTTCGTCGTTGCATAATCCCCCTGGCGATAGGCCAGCAGCCCCTGCTCCCGCCACGTGCGCGCCAGCCCCGCCGCGTCGTCCGCTGCCGCGTAGATGCGCAGACACGCGCTCAGCAGCTCATCGGCCTCCTCCAACTCATTCTGTTCGATGGCAATCCGCGCCAGGTAGAACTGGGCGTCCGCAGCCAGCGAGTCGTCGCCGATGCGCTGCGCTGCGTGCAGACCGGCGCGCAACTGCTCCGCCGCCGCCGGGTAATCGCTCTGTTCGCAGCAGACGTAGCCGAGGCGGATCAACGCCTGGGCCAGCGCCCCTGTATCACCGATCTGTTCGGCGGCCGCTGCTGCCCAGCCATAGCCGCGCCGCGCCTGGGCGTAGTGGGCGCGGGTCAGCCAGGTGGGGTGGAGGGCGGCGGTGAGGGTGAGGAGGGACTGGGGATTGGGAGATTGGGAGATTGGGAGATTGGAGATTGGGGATTGGCGATTGGGGGTGTGGAGGGTGGCAAGGACGGCCATGAGGTTGTCGAGTTCGGATTCGATCTCGTCGGGGGAGGCGGCATGCGCCTGGGCATAGTCGAGGTGGTAGGCGACCCAGCGCGCGGGCGCAGCGGGGTCGGCGAGATGTTCGCGGGCAAAGTCGGCCAGGAGTGGATGCTGGCGCACGTGGCCGGTGGCCGCCATCTGCACCAGGGAAAGCGCAGCCAACGTGGGCAGCGCATCCGCCACTTCCGTCGCGGTGACGCCGGCCGTGGCGGCCAACGCAGCCGGCGTACAGGAGCGCGCCTCGAATAGCCCCAGACAGGCGAAGAGCTGGCGCAGGTCATCGCTCAGCGTCGCCCAGCTCACAGCAAAGGCGGCGCGCACGCTCAAGTCCTTCAGGGCGAGGCGGTCGAGGCGCTGCGTGGCGTCGGCCAGGCGTGCGGCCATCTCCGCCAGCGGCTGCCAGGGGGCCCGCGCCAGCAGCCGCGCCACGATCTCCAGCGCCAGCGGCAGATGGCCCACCGCGGCGGCGATGGCTGCGGCGGCTTCCGGCTCCCGCGCCAGCCGCGCCTGGCCGACGATGGCGCGGAGAAGCGCCAGGCTCTGCGCCGCGTCCAGTTCCGGCAACTCGATCACCTGGGCGTTGGCCAGCGCGGCCAGGTCGCGGTCGCGGGTGGTGAGGAGCACCGCGGCGCTGGCGTTGCCGGGCAGCAGCGGGCGCAGCCGTTCCGGCGCACGCACGTCGTCCAGCACGATCAGCACGCGGCGGCCTTGCCAGAGACCGCGCACCGCCGCAGCGCGGTTTTCCACGTCGGCCAGGCCGCGGAAGTCGTAGCCGAGAAGCTGCGCCCAGTGCTGCAAAATGTCAAACGGCTCGGCGTCGGCGGCGTAGACCCAGAGCACGCCGTCGGGGAAGTCGCTGCGCAGGCTGTGCGCAACCTGCGCAGCCAGGGTCGATTTGCCCGCACCGCCCATGCCCACCAACGCCACCACCGGCAGGGCGGCAGGTTCCAGCAGACCGCGCCGCGCCGCGGTCAACTCGGCGGCGCGGCCAACAAAGTGGGGAATGGCTGCCGGGGCCTGGAATGACGGCGTCAGCGCCGGTCGCAGGGCTTGCCCTCCGTCCGTGGCAGGAAAGAGCACATCGCACAGGGCTGCGGCGCCCACACCGTAGCCGGCTGCCGCCAGCAGTTCCTCCAGCCAGGCTCGCTCCATCCCGCCCCGCACTACGAGCAGCCGCGCCAGCGCCTCCAGGTCCTGCTGCTTCGCCGGCAGGTTGCCTTTGCGCCAGAATTCCACGATGCTGCCGCCCGCCTTGCCCAGGGCATAGCCCAACTCGTCCTGCACCACGCGCACAGGCTTGCCCTCGCGGCGCTTGATCTGGTGAATCGCCGCAGTCAGCAGCGCGGCGAAGCGGGTGGGGTCAGCAGATTCCACGATGGTTGTCATCGGCTCCTGACAGACTATGTTCGCAAAGTTGGCCTGGATAGACCGCGGATTCGACGGATTCGGCGGATTTGCGCGGATTTTATGATATCCGCGTGAATCCGCCGAATCCGCCCCATCCGCGGTCTATCCCCAAAACTCGGAATGAACTCGGAACGCGGCTCCGATCTCCATCCCCGCCGCCGGGCTATCCTCAGAGCGTGTCGTTTGGCTTCGCTCGTTGGGGAAAGCACGTGCGCCGCTCCCGCGGTGGAA
>JAPKMV010000825.1 GCA_026645635.1 Caldilineaceae bacterium | reverse complement strand
CCGTCTACACCGCCGACCCGGCCAACCCTCGCGCCGAGGCTGTGGCCGTGCGCGGCAACCGCATCGTTTTTGTCGGGCGGACAGCCGCCGCCGCGGATCTGCGCGGGCCGCGCACCGAGGTGATCGACGCCGGCGGGCGCACGCTGCTGCCAGGGCTGATCGACAGCCACTTTCACCTGCTCTGGGGGTCGCTCAAGCTGGACAAACTGCGGCTGGAGGAGGTCGGCACGCTGGAAGAGATCCTCGCCGCGCTGGCTGCCCATGCGGCCGCCAACCCGCAGCGGGAATGGATCGAGGGCGTGCAGCTTGCCTACAACGCCATCCCTGCCGGGGAACGCCTCGACCGCTGGCGGCTCGACGCCGTCGTCCCCGACCGGCCGGTCTACCTCACCGCGTTCGACGGCCATACGGTCTGGGCCAACACCGCCGCGCTGCGCCGCGGGGGGATCCTGGACGGGCGGGAGACGCCTGCAGGCAGCGTCATCGTCATGGACGAAGCCACCGGCACGGCCACCGGCGAACTGCGCGAGCCGGGCGCGTTCGACCTGGTGCGCGGCCACATCCCACCGCCGAGCGAGGCCGAACGCCGCGCTGCGCTGCGCAAGGGGCTGGCGCTCTGCGCTGCCCACGGCCTCACCAGCGTCCACAACATGGACAACTGGAACGACGGCATCGCCGTCTACGCCGCGCTGGAAGATCTGGGCGAGCTGACCGTGCGCGTCTACGTGCCCTACAACGTGGAGCCGGAGACGCCCATCGACCAGATCGCCGAGGCTGCCGAACTGCGGCGGCGCTATCAGGGCGACTATGTGCGCGCCGGCGCGGTCAAGGTCTTCATGGACGGCGTACTCGAATCCTACACCGCGCTGATGGTGGACGACTACGCCGGGCAGCCGGGCAACCGCGGCGGCGCGCTGCACACGGCAGAGCGCTTCGACGCCATCGCCGCGGAGGCCGACCGGCTGGGCTTGCAGATTTTCGTTCACGCCTGCGGCGACGGCGCGGTGCGCCGCACCCTGGACGGCTATGCCCACGCGCAGCGGGTCAACGGCCGCCGCGACAGCCGCCACCGGGTGGAGCATATCGAAGTGATCCACCCTGACGACATTGCCCGCTTTGCCGAGCTGGGCGTGATCGCCAGTATGCAGCCGTGCCACAGCCCGATCAGCGTCAGCCCGGAGGATGTCTGGCCGCAGCGCGCCGGCGCCGACCGCTGGCGCTACAGCTTTGCCTGGCAGACGCTGCGGGCGGCGGGCGCACGCCAGGCCTACGGCAGCGACTGGCCGGTTGCGCCCCTGGACCCGTTTCTGGGGATGCACTACGGGCTGGCGCGCCAGCCCTGGCAGCCCGGCGACCCGGTGCAGCGCCTGGGCCTGGCCGAACTGATCGACGGCTACACTCGCGATGCCGCCTACGCCGAGTTTCAGGAGCACGCCAAAGGCATGGTGCGCGTGGGGCTGCTGGCTGACCTGGTGCTGCTCGACGCCGACCTCTTCGCCACGCCGGAGACGGACATTGCCCAGGTGAAGCCGCTGCTGACGATGGTGGATGGTCGCGCCGTGTGGCGCGAGATCTGACCTCGCGCCGGTTTTCGATCCCCGGCCGTTCTGAATTCCGCCTCACGCAAAGGCGTCAAGCCGCCAGGGGAAAGGGTCGCCTGTGCGTGAGATTTGTGAAGCGTTGATGCTCCGTACACCGTCCGCTGTTTCGACCCGCATCCTGCCGCGGCTATAATGGGCTGCGCACGGGGCGTCCCCATCGACAACTGTCCGTTATCACCAAGCTGAGGAGAATTCGCATGAATTTCAAGCAACGATCTGTTCTCGTGCTGGCGCTGCTGGTGGTCGCCAGCCTGCTGTTGACGGCCTGCGCCCCAGCCAGCGCGCCAGCCGCCGCCCCGGATGCAGCGCCCGCCGCGACAGCCGCAGGCGGCGTGCTCACTGTCGGCCTCGGCTCTGAGCCGGAAACGCTCGACCCCGGCGACGCCGTCTATGTGCAGGAGCAGTTTGTCCTGATCAGCCTCTTCGATTCGCTGCTGGCCATGGCGTCGGACGGCGAACTGCACCCAGGCCTGGCCAGCGCCTGGACAGCCAACGACGACTACTCCGAATTCACCTTTACTCTGCGCGAGGATGTCACCTTCCACGACGGCACGCCGCTCACGGCGGAGGCAGTCAAGGCGACCTTCGACCACATCGTCAGCGACGCGGTGCTGGAGTCTGGCGGCAAGACGCTGCTGGTGGATCACCAGTATGTCGAGACGGAAGTGGTGGACGAGCAGACGGCCGTCGTCAAGTTTGGCGCGCCCTACCCCACCTTTCTGCGCGACGCCGCGCGCCAGTGGCTGAGCATCTCTTCCCCCGCAGCGCTGGCGGAGCATGGCGCCGACTATGGGCGCAACCCGGTGGGCACGGGACCGTTCCGCTTTGTGCGCTGGGATGCGC
>JAPKMV010000824.1 GCA_026645635.1 Caldilineaceae bacterium | reverse complement strand
TGCTGGCGCATTTCGGCGCCTACGTGCGGGAAGAAACGCTCTCGGTGGAGATCGTGCAGCTTCACCTGGCCCAGGGTGATGTCGTGCCGGAGAATCTGCCGCAAGCGGCCTTCGACCTGGACGGCCGGACGGTGACAGTCGCCATCGGCAAGAAGTAGAGGGCGCTGCCAATAGGATGAACCAGACAACGCGCCGGTCTCTCTATGCGTTCCCTGATTTCGTCGCCCAGGTGCGCGGCCATCTGATTGTCTCCTGCCAGGCGCTGCCCGACGAACCGCTCTACGGCGCCGAAATCATGGCGCGCATGGCTGTAGCTGCGCAGATGGGCGGGGCGCGGGCGATCCGCGCCAACACGCCGGTCGATATTGCTGCCATCCGCGCGGCGGTGGACCTGCCCATCATCGGGCTGTACAAGGAAGTCTGCCCTGGCTATCCGGTCTACATCACGCCGACCCTGGCGCATGCCAAAGCGGTCGCCGCCGCCGGGGCCGACGTGGTCGCCATCGACGCCACGGCGCGGCCCCGTCCGCAGCCGGGCACGCTGGCCGACTTCATTGCCGCGATCCACCAGGAAATCGGCTGCCCGGTGCTGGCGGACATCGCCACGGCGGAAGAAGCGCTGGCCGCCGAAGCCGCCGGCGCCGATCTAATCTCCACGACAATGTCCGGTTACACGGCGGACAGTCCCAGCCAGCCCGGCCCTGACCTGGCCCTGGTGCGCAAACTGGCCGGCCAACTGCGCGTGCCGCTGCTGGCCGAAGGCCGCTACCATACGCCGGAGCAGGCCAGGCGGGCGTTGGACTGCGGCGCGCTGGCCGTGATCGTCGGCGGCGCCATCACACGGCCACAGGAGATCACGCAGCGCTTCGCTGCCGCGTTGGAACGCGGTGCGTAAATCCCATGCCGCAGCCAACCATTGCCGTCAATTTTGGCGTCTTTGCGTCTTGGCGTGAGACTGGTACAAAGGTGTAAATCCATGCCGCAGCCAACCATTGCCGTCATTCCCCTGGACGACCGCGCCGTCAACTACGAATGCCTTGTCCTGCTCGGCCAGGCTGCGGGCTTGCGCATGCTGATGCCGCCCAAGGCATGGCTGGGGACGCCCTGGCGCACCGGGCAGATGGACCGCCTGGGGGCGTGGCTACGTGAGGTTGCGCCCGGCGCCGACGCACTGATCGTCGCGCTGGATACGTTGGGTTACGGCGGACTGGTCGACTCGCGGCGCTCAACCGCCAGTCTGGAAACCGTGCTTACCCGCCTGTACCTGCTGCGCGAATTGAAAGACGCGCGGCCTGACCTGACGATCCTGGCCTATTCGGTGCTGATGCGCGTCACCCGGGGCAACGACGCCGAAGAGGAGAAGCCCTATTGGGGCGGCCACGGGGCGCGCATCTTTCGCATGTCGGTGATCGAGGATCGGGTGGCGATGGCGGTGGCGACAACCGCAGAACGCGCAGAATTGGCAGCGTTACGCGACGAGGTTCCGGCTGAGCTTGTCGCCGACTATCGCCAGGGCCGGGCGCGCAACCATGCGGTCAATCGGGCCATGATCGAATGGGCAGCCGCAGGCGTCTTCGACTATCTGATCATCCCGCAGGATGACACGGTCGACTACGGCTGGAACATTGCCGAGGGGCGCGTCCTGCGCCGGCTCGTCCAGCAGTTGGGCGTGACGTCGCGCGTCTCGATCTACCCCGGTGCGGACGAAACCGACATGCTGCTCCTGGCGCGCTATGCTGCCGGGCGCGCGGGGCTGCGCCCCAAAGTGTGGCTGCGTCTGAGCGGCTCCACGGCAGGCCAGGTGATCACCGCCTACGAAGACCGGCCGCTGACCGAACTGGTGAAGGCGCACCTGGGGCCGCTGGGGGGCATCCTGGTCGATACGCCGGAAGCAGCCGATTTGCTGCTCTACGTCAACGCGCCCGCCGAGGTGCAGGGCAATGGGCCGGACCAGTACGCCCTGCTGCTGCGCGACGACGAGTTGGCGGCCCTGCCGGAGGCGGCGCGCCAGGCCGTGCTGGCCTATCGCGGCCAGCCGGCCATTGCCGACACCCTGCGCGAATTGTACACGGTGCGTCGCGACCTGCCGGAGTTCGTGCGCAGCCTCACCGCCGCCCTGGCCGCCGATCACACTTGCGCCGTGGTGGATGTCGCCTATGTCAACGCCGGTGACCTGGCCCTGGGCGATCTGCTCGCCCGCCAGGTCGAACTCAGCCAGCTTGCGGCCCAGGCTGTCATCCGCCACTTGCAGCGGCTGCACGGCGCCACCGCCGACGCACTGGCCGCCCACGCCCGCCTGCTTTTCCTGCGCCTGGTCGAGGATTACCTGTTTATGGGCCGCCTGCGCACGCAGATTATGCTGGAGGAACTGCCGCTGCTGGGTGCGCCGCCGAACATGGCCAACCTGGGCCGGCACGCCGAACCGGTGCGGGTCATGGCCGCAGCACGGCTCCG
>JAPKMV010000823.1 GCA_026645635.1 Caldilineaceae bacterium | reverse complement strand
GTTCAGCGTGCTCTGCTGCACCAGCGCGGGGCGAGGAGACATCGCCTCGCCGCCTTCCTCCAGGTGCTCGCGGGCGCCGAGCAGCCCGGAGATTGCCAGCACCACCAACAGCAACCCGATCACTGTACGCAGCGTCCCCTTGACAAAAATACCGACCAGCACCGCTAACAGCCCAGCGACTGTGGCGCTGAAACCGATCAGTTGCGTACCCTCCCAATGTTGATAGAGCACCAATTCGCCCAGCACGACAGCAAAACCACCGGCCAACAGCAGCAGCAGAATCGTGTCCTGCCGCTGCGCCAGAAATCCCTGCAACTTGCTCATCATTCCTTTTTCCTCTCTTGCCATGAAACTACATTTGCCATCGGCAGATCGCGCCGGCGGCAAGTCGATCTTACGCTGCATCCATTTCCAGCGGGTTAAGCACAGCCGTCGATCTGGTTAAGAAGATGTTAAGCCCCGGCAAGGCGTGGGCCAAGACCTGGCGCCATGCCCCGTGCGCGGGCAAAAAGAAGAGATGTGCCGGGCAGCGGCAGTCGGACGCGCCGAAACGGGGCATGGGGGCTGTGCAGCCGGGCGCCTGCACCAATGCCTGCGCCCAGGTATGCTCCAGCCGCTCCGGCGACGCCAGCCAGCCGATGGCGTCCAGTTCGGTCACGGCGCGCAAGTAGTCGATATGCCAGTGCGGGCGCGCCGCCACGCGCAGGTGATGGAGCAGCCGCCCGGCCAGCCCGCCCGCGCCGAGCGCGCTCCCCACGTAGAGATAGCAGCCCGGCGTCACCGTCAGGTCGCCCAACCGCCCCACCGGAATCGAGGTGGCGCGAGGCGCGCTTAGGGCGAGGACGTAGCTGCCGGGTTGAGATGGGAAGGGTTGATTGTCGATGGTCAATTGTCAATGGTTAACTGTCAATGGTTAATTGTCAATGATCGATGGAATACGACACACGCACGCTGAGCCTACCAAAGCTCCCTCACCCGCTCACCCTCTCACCCTCTCACCCGCTCACCCCCTCACCCCCTCACCCTGTCCCGCATAGAGCGAGACAACCTGCGCGGCGAAGTCGGCCAGGCTGCGGCGCAGGGGCAGCGGCTCGAGCACCTCCACCGCGCCGCCGAGGGCCAGCAGTTGCGCTCGCGCCGCCTCGAACGAGGCGAAGGTCAACGTCAGCGTCGCCCAGCCGCGACCGTCGCACGGCGCGGTGATGGCCGCGACCGCCGCCGTCGTACCGAAGTGACGGGTCAGGTCGGGAAGCAGCACCGGCGCGACCCGCACCACCGCAGTGAAGATGGCCCGGCTGCCCTCAGTGCGGGCGCACCAGCCAGCCCAGAAGCGCGCCAGGTCGAAATCCGGCGGGCGCGCGAACGCGCCGGGCAGCCGCTGCACCGCGGCCACATCGGCCAGGGCAATGACCTGGAGCCGGCCGCCGCGCGCGTAGACCAGATGCCAGACACCGGCCTTTGCCACCAGGCCGTAGGGTTCCACCGCGACAACGATCTCCGCGCCGCTCAGCCGCCGATAGCTGAGCTGCACCGGCTGCGCCTGCGTCACCGCGGCGTGAAGCGCGGCCAGGTGCGGCGTCGCGTCCCCGCCGGCGCGCCAGCCTGCCGCATCGATGTGGAGATAGCGGTGCGTCGCCTGGGCGTCGCGCTGGCTGACGGGAAGCGCCGCAGCCAGCTTGCGCAGCGCTGAGCGCAGGTCGGCGCTTAGCCCCACCTCCTCCAGCGGCGCGGGGATGCTCAGGAGGAAGAGTGCGGCAGCCTCGGCGTCGGTGAGACCGGTGAGCGTGGTGCGGTAGCTCTCCAGCAAGCCGATGCCGCCGCCCGGCCCGGCTTCGCTGTAGACCGGCACCCCGGCCATGCTCAGCGCCTCCACGTCGCGGTAGATCGTCCGCTCTGACACTTCCAGCTCCTGCGCCAGCACCTGCGCGGTGAGCTGCCCGCGGGCCTGGAGGAGCATCATGATGGAAAGAAGGCGATCAGCGCGCATAGGTCGTCCTTATGAGACTATGGGATTAGGAGATTAGGAGATTGGAGATTGGAGATTGGGTGTCATTCGACGGTGATCTTCAATCTCGAATCTCCAATCTCACAATCTCTCAATCTCACAATCTCTCAATCTCATCGCATTCTACACCCCATCCCTGACAATAGGTGTCAACAATGTGGCGCGATACTGGGGTTGTTGACAGGAAAGTTCGTGCCATTCGTGACCCAGAAGCGTTGATGGCTGAAGGGGAGCGCAGCAAGAACGAGCGGATCAACAGATTCATTCAAACGAAAGGATGCACAAAATGAGTACGCAGACCATGCAAATCGTCAAGCTGCCGCCGATGCGCGTCGCCAGTGCCTGGGCTTACGGCCCGCAGCCGGAAGGGGATGCCTGGAAGATCCTGGAGATGTGGGCGTATGCCCACGGGTTGCTGCACGCCGACGCTCGCATCTTCGGCTTCAACAA
>JAPKMV010000822.1 GCA_026645635.1 Caldilineaceae bacterium | reverse complement strand
CCCTGACAGCCACGGTGACGGTGCAGAACGGCGCGTCGGTCAATTACAACACCACCGAAGGCGCCGGCGGAGGTATCTTGAATGCTGACAGCCTGGTCATTGTGGATGATTCTGAGATTGCCTGGAATAGCAGCCTTCAGGGCGGCGGCATCTTTCAGAGCATCTTCTTTGGCAGCCTGTTCGATCCAAGCACAACGATTACCAACGGCACGGTGATCAAGCATAACCATGCGGTGGATGACGGCAGCGGCTCCGACGTGGGCGAAGGCGGCGGTGTCTTCAACGACTACGGCCATTTAATTGTGGCCAACTCACTCGTCTACTCCAACACTGCCGACCAGGACGGCGGCGGCATTTCGTCGCTCGATTATCTGACGATCACCAACAGCTACATCGGCGCCAATCTCTCCGTCTACAACGACGGCGGCGGGCTGGACCCGGATGGCCCCACCTGGATCTACGGCTCGACCATCGCCGACAACCTAGCCGGCGAAGAAGGCGGCGGGCTGGACATCGACGGGGACACCTACATCGAAAACAGCCTGATCATCCGCAATACCGCCGGCGTCAGCCTCTCGCTGGAGCCGGCCGACGGCGGCGGCATTCACCACTTTGGCGGCGCCTTGATCATCACCGGCACGCAGATTCTCTCCAACAGCGCACCCACGGCCGGCGGCGGCATCTACGCCGACTGGGAAATCACCATGACCAACAGCCTGGTGCAGGGCAACCGCGCCGACCTGGGCGGCGGCGTTTACGTCGACTGGTATGCCATTGCGGCGCTGGATGGCGTGCAGGTGCTGTCCAACACTGCGGTCATCACCGGCGGCGGCGTCTTCCTGGATACCGGCATCCTCACAGTAACAGGCAGCACCATTGCCGAGAACGCCGCGGCGGGCGAGGGCGGCGGCTTCTACAGCACCGGCGCGAATACCCTGGCCATCACTGCGACGCGCATCCTGAGCAACACCGCGGCCGATGGCGGCGCGCTCGTCCAGGCCGACGGCACGACCACGGTCAACGGAAGCTGCATCGTCGCCAACAGTGACACGGCGGTGAACTACGCCGGGGGCACGCTGCTCCTCGACGCGCGGTACAACTGGTGGGGCCATGCCACCGGGCCGTCGGGCGCCGGCCCCGGCTTTGGCGACTCGACCAGCGACAACGTAGACTTCGACTTCTTCCTGGGCGCGGCGATCCTGGACTGCCCGACGATCACCTATCCCGACCTGGCCATCGTCAAGGCCACAGCGCCCTATGTGCTGCGCGGCGGCGCCATCACCTACACGCTGGCCTTCAGCAACAGCGGCGACGGCCCCGCGGCCAATGTGGTGATCAGCGACTCGATCCCGCTCGACATCACCGTCACCGGTGTCACCAGCAGCACCACGGGCGGGACCCTCGTGCAGAGCAGCGCCGCGCCCGACCTGGCGTGGACCCTCGTCGAGCTGCCCGCGGGCGCGCACGGCGTCATTACCGTCACCGGCGTGCTGGCCAGCAACATACCGGCAGGCACGGTGATCACCAACACGGCGACGATCACGGCCAGTGGCGAGGTGACGCCAGGCGTCCACAGCAGCGACGCGGTCTTCACCGTGGTGCAGATGAACGTCTTTCCTGCGCAGCCGGGCGTTGTGCCCGGTGGCTCGGTGATGATCAGCGCCACGGTGCGGCCAGCGATTGCCGGCCTCACCGTCGATTTCGCCGTGCTGGCCGGGCACCCCGGGCTGGCCAGCGTCAGCGCGGTGACTGGCCCCGACGGCGAAGCCGCAGTGCAGTATGACGCTGGCCCCAGCGCCGAAGTCGTCCAGGTCGAAGGCGCGCTGGCTGTGGCGCCGGCGGTGCGCGACCGCGGCATTCTCTATGTCGCCGCGGCGACCGTCGCCGGTGAGATCGCGACCGCGACCGGCGACCCCTTCACTGCGGGCAATCTCTCCCCCAACCACATCGTCATCACCAAGACCGGCGCGGGCGCGCCGCCGGTGGGCTGGGCCGAGTTCGGGGGCAATCCCTGCCCGACCGCGGCGCCGGGCAGCCGGGTCGTCTCGCCCTATGTGGATGTGATGGTGGACGACGCCACCGATGTAACAGAGATTGTCGTGACGCTGCGCTACACCGACACGGCGCAGGCCGCACAGCACAAACTCTACTGGTGCAACCTGGGCGTCTGGCAGCAGGTGACCGGGACGGTGACCGTCGACGAGGTGACTGCGTCGCTGGTCTTCACCGTCAACAATGCCACCACGCCGACGATCCTGCAGTTGGCCGGAACACCCTTCGCCGGTGTCGGGCAGACGCCTACGGCGGCCACTGTGGGCGACTTTGCTGCGGCACAGGAAGCTGATCGGGTGCAACTGCGCTGGACGACGGTCAGTGAATTGAGTCTCTACGGCTTCCATCTCTACCGGGGGACGGATGCCGTAGGGCCGGGCGAACGCATCACCGGCGACCCGCTG
>JAPKMV010000821.1 GCA_026645635.1 Caldilineaceae bacterium | reverse complement strand
CACGGCTTCCGCCGCGAGGGCGTCTTCTTCGGTATCAACGGCGGCGTGACCAAGCTGGCTTTCTCGGCGCAGGGCATCCTTTTCGCCGCAGTGCTCTCGCTCTCCGGCTACGTGGCCGGCAGCGAGGTGCAAAGCGCCAGCGCCGCCTGGGGTGTGCGCTTCCTCATCGGTGTCACGCCCATCATCGCGTCGCTGCTGATCGCGTATTGCATGTGGAAATATCCGTTGGAAAAGCAACAGCGATAGACCCCGGATTTGGCGGATTAGGCGGATTCTCGCGGATTTTCTTTGGTTTTCATCCGCGAGAATCCGCCGCATCCGCCAAATCCGCGGTCTATTCCAACCTTCAGAAAGGAACTATCTCATGCCAATTCCACCCACCGGCCTGGCGCCGGACGCTGTGCTGACCGCGCTGCGCAGTTTCAAGGGCCTCGACCTGGACTGGCAGGCGGGCCGCGTCTTCGCCTATGTCTACCAGCCGGACGACGCGGCCGCGGCGGTGGTCAAGGACGCCTACCTGCTCTATCTCACCGAGAACTGCCTGGACCCGACGACCTTCCCCAGCGTCGGCAAGCTGGAGCACGACGTGGTGGCGATGGTGGCGCACCTGCTCCAGGGCGACGATCAGGTCGCGGGCAACGTGACCAGCGGCGGCACGGAGAGCATCCTGCTGGCGGTGAAGACGGCGCGCGACTATGCGCAGGCGCAGCGGCCTCACATCACCCAGCCGGAGATGGTGCTCAGCCGCACCGCCCACGCCGCATTCCACAAGGCCGCCCACTACCTGGGCGTCAAGCCGGTCGTCGTCGGCTTCGACCCTGTCACCTTCCAGGCCGACGTGGATGCGATGGCCGCAGCCATCACCCCGAACACGATCCTGCTGGTAGCGTCGGCGCCCTGCTACTCCCAGGGTGTCGTCGATCCGGTGCCGGCGATCGCTGCGCTGGCCCAAGAACGGGGTTTACTCTGCCACGTGGACGCCTGCGTCGGCGGCATCCATTTATCGTTCTTGCGCAAACTGGGCCGCGCCGTCGGCGCTTTTGACTTTAGCGTGCCGGGCGTGACCTCGCTCTCCGTGGACATGCACAAGTACGGCTATGCGGCCAAGGGCGCGTCGGTCATCCTCTACCGCGACAGCAGCCTGCGCCGCTTCCAGATCTTTTCCTCCACCGACACCACCGCCTACACCATCATCAACCCCACGGCGCTCAGCTCCCGCTCCGGCGGGCCGCTGGCCGGCGCGTGGGCGATCCTCAACTACCTGGGCGAGGACGGCTACAAGGAGATCGTGGAGACCGTGCAGGCGGCGACGGAGCGGCTGATCGCGGGCGTGGAGGGCATCGACGGGTTGCGCGTGCTTGGCCAGCCGGCGATGAGCATGTTTTCTTTCGCCTCTGACACGATCAACGTCTATCAACTGGCCGATGCCATGCGCCGGCGCAACTGGTACTTGCAGCCGCAGTTTTCGACCCCTACTTCGCCGCGCAACCTGCACATTTCCATGACCTACGGCGTCGCCCACAACGTGGACGCCCTGCTGGCGGACCTGGCGGCGTGCGTGGACGAGGTGCGCGCCGAGCCGCCGCTGGACACCGACTTCATCGCCGCGGCGGCCGCTGCGCTGGCCGAGGACCCGTCGCCCGACGCCATTGCGGGGCTGATGGGCGCGGTGGGCCTCCAGCCCGGCGAGCTGCCCCAGGAGATGGCGCTGATCAACGAACTGCTCGACGCCTTGCCCGACGCGGTGGCGAACGAGATTCTCATCGACTTCTTCAATGCGTTGTGAGGGATGGGATTCACTCCACCAGGCGGTATTCCAGGGTTGTCCAATTCGTGTCGCTCTTGAAGCCGGTGACAGTCAGGGCGGCATTGCCACCTAGAGACAGCCGGCGCACGGCAAAATTGACATTCAACGCGGGGCCGCCGGTAAGGTCGATCGACCCGTTGGCGGCATAAATGATCCCTTCCACGCCCTCCACATTGCTGCCAAAGTCATAGACGGTTGGCTCGGATCGTGCAGAAAAAAAGGTGACGCCCTCATACTCCCCTGACGTCGGCGGCGTCACTGCGAATTGCTTGCCGCCAATGCTCACGTTCCCCTTCAAAATATAGAACATGACGCCGCTGCCGGTGAGTTCGGCGTTGCCGGAAGTGCTGATTGCATCGTCTGAACTCTTCAGCCCGCTGCCGAGCACATAGACGCCGGGGCTAAGACTCAACTCGTTCTTTCCGCCCATACTGATCTTGGTATAGCAGCCCGGGCTGGCGCTGCCGGTGCTCAACGTAGTCGCCTTGTTACAGTCATACGCTGGCACGGGCAGATGCAGCAACGGGTCGGGCTGTACGCCGCCTTTCACCGGTGACGGCTGGATATTGCCCGACCAGCCGCCGACAACCGTAGTGGGCGACTGCGTGGTGATGCGTGCGCTGCCGCCAACCGTCAGCGCCGATGGGCTGT
>JAPKMV010000820.1 GCA_026645635.1 Caldilineaceae bacterium | reverse complement strand
TGATGATGGCCAGCAGCAGGCCGGGGAAGGCCATCCACACATCCATCGTGCGCGACAGCCCCTGGTCGAGCCAGCCGGCGTAGAAGCCGGCCAGCAGGCCGAGGCTCAGCCCCAGCAGCGCCGAGATGGCTGTGCCCAGCAGCGCAACCCACAGGGCGATGCGTGCGCCGTGGAGCACCCGGCTGAACATGTCCCGGCCTAACGCATCGGTGCCGAAGGGATGGACCAGGCTCGGCGCGTCCAGGCGCGGCCCCGCGCCCACTGCGTCCGGCGGATGCACGGCCAGGGGCGCCAGCAGCGCAGCCAGCAGCCAGAGCGCGACAAGCGCGAGGCCGAGCCAGAGGCTGTGGGAACCCGTCCCGCGGCGGCTGGTGGCGCGCACCCGGTCCAACCCGGTGTCCGCGGCCAGCGTGGAAGGCGGCGCCGTCAGGCGGCGCAGACCCAGGTCCGCACGCATGGCCTAGAGCGCCTCCTGGGCGACGCGCGGGTCGAGATAGGCGTGGGCCAGGTCTACGGCCAGGTTGATCAGCACGTAGAAGGTGGCGATCAGCAGCGCCGCGCCCATGACCACCGGCAGGTCGCGGTCGAAGATCGCCTGCACGGTGAGCCGCCCCAGCCCCGGCCAGCCGAAGATGGTCTCCACCACCACCGCGCCGCCGAGGAGATGGCCAAGCTGCAGGCCGAGCACCGTCAACACAGGGAGCAGGCTGTTGCGAAAGACATGTGCGCTGAGGACGCGGCGCGGGCGCAGTCCCTTGGCGTGGGCGGTGCGCACAAAGTCCGCGCCGAAGACGTCGAGCAGGCTTGACCGCACAAGCCGCGCCATGATCGCCGCCGTGGGGATGGCAAGCACCACCGTGGGGAGAATCAGGTGGCGCCAACTGCCCGCGCCGACGACCGGCAGCCAGTGGAGTTTGAGCGAAAAGAGCATGATCAGCAGCAGTGCGCTCCAGAAGACCGGCACCGCCAGCCCGACAGCCACGCCGCCCATCAACAGCGTGTCGAGCCAGGCGCCGGCGCGCAATGCAGCCACCGTGCCGATGAGACCACCGAGGAGCAGCGCCAGCGTGGACGCCGTCACCGCCAGCACCAGCGTGTAGGGCAGCCGCTCCGCCAGCAACTGGCTGACCGGGCGCTGGCCGATCAGGGAGCGGCCCAGGTCGCCCTGGAGCACACCGCCCAGATACGCCTGATAGCGCACGAAGAGCGGCAGGTCCAGCCCCATGGACTGGCGCAGCAGCGTCATCTGCTCCTGCGATGCGCTGTCGCCCACCAGCGCACTGGCCGCGTCGCCCGGCGCCGTGGCCAGCGCCACAAAGGTGATAAAGCTCACCGCCAGGAGCACCAGCCCGGCGCCCACGAGGCGGCGTAGAAGATGTTGTGCCATCGTTGCGAATTCAATCAATCTCTCAATCGCATAATCTCCCAATCTCACCTGGAGATTATGAGATTGAGAGATTATGAGATTAATTGGCCTCTTGTTCCACCCACGCGTCATTCACCAACATCCGTCCCATGTAGCCGATTTTGATGCCGTGGACGGCGTCGCGCATGGCCATGACGTCGACGGGGTTGTAGAGCGGCTGCCAGGGTGCATCCTCTAAAATCAGCTTCTGCGCGTCCAGGTAGAGCGCGGCGCGGGCGGCCTCGTCGGTCTCGTGCGCGGCCTGGTTGAGCAGCGCGTCGACTTCCGGGTCGCTGTACGCGGTGCGGTTGGTGCCGCCGATGGCGTCGCTGCCCAGGAAGATGCGCAGCCCGTCCGGGTCACTCCACTCGAAACGCCAGAGGAGCAGGTCGAAGGCGCCCGCGGTCGTCGCGTCCATCACGGCGCGCGAGTCGAGTTGCTGAATCTCAACCGGCACGCCGATGGCCTTCAACTGGCTCTGGATCAAGGTGGCGATGGCGTCGTTGGGCGCGCGGTTGGAGGTGAGCAGCAGCCCTTGCAGCGGGGCGCCGTCCCGTTCCCAGCCGCCGTCCGCCGCCTGGGTGAAACCCGCTTCCTGGAGCAGTGTCTTGGCCTGCTCCGGGTCGTAGCCCAGTTCGTTGTCTTGCAGCGCGGCGTCGAAGCCGGGCAGGGTCGGCGGCAGCGGGGCAAAGGCTTGCTTGCCCAGCCCGCCCAGGGCGATGTCGACGATCTGCGCCTTGTCCACGGCGTGAGCCAGCGCCTGGCGCACCAGCGGTTCGTCGAAGGGCGGCTTCGCTGCATTGTAGCCCAGGTAGATCAGGCTGTTGAGCACCATCTCTTCCGACATGACATCCGCCATCGCTGCCAGTTTGGCCAGGTGCGCGGGCTGGTTGACGAAGATCACGTCCACTTCGCCGGCCTCTAGCGCGGCAAGCTGCGTGGTGGCGTCGGGAATCACCTTGAAGACGATGGCATCCAGGTGGGGCGCGCCGGTGTTCTCGACGATCTCGCCCGGCCCCCAGGCGTAGTCGGGGTTGGTGACCAGCGTCATGCT
>JAPKMV010000081.1 GCA_026645635.1 Caldilineaceae bacterium | reverse complement strand
AATCTCTAATCTCTAATCTCCAATCTCCCAATCTCACATTGACCGATGAGATTGGAGATTACATGTCCATCCCCATCCCGCCGCCGCCGCCCGCGGGCATCGCCGGCTTCTCTTCCGGGATGTCGCAAACCAGCGCGGAGGTGGTCAGAATCATCGCGGCGATGGAACAGGCATTCTCCACGGCGCTGCGGGTGACCTTGACCGGGTCGATGATGCCGGCCTGGAGCATATCGACGTAGTTGTTGCCGATCACGTCGTAGCCGGTGGTCATCTTCTTGCTGTCTTCGTGGAGCATGCGCACCTTCTCGATCACCACGCTGCCGTCCAGGCCGGCGTTGCTGGCGATCATGCGCATCGGCTCTTCCAGGGCGCGGCGCAGGATGCGCACACCGGTGGCGGCGTCGCCGTCCAGCGCAATCTTGTCCAGGGAAGGCACGGCGTTGATCAACGCCACACCGCCGCCAGGGACGATGCCCTCTTCGACGGCTGCGCGGGTCGCGCTCAGCGCATCCTCGACGCGGTGCTTCTTTTCCTTCAGCTCCGGCTCGGTGGCAGCGCCCACGCGGATGATTGCCACGCCGCCGGCCAGCTTGGCCAGGCGTTCCTGCAGCTTCTCGCGGTCGTAGTCGCTGGTGCTGTTGTCGATCTCGGCGCGGATCTGGTCGATGCGGCCCTTGATCGCCTGACCGGAGCCGGCGCCGCCGACGATGGTGGTGTCGTCCTTGGTGCTGACGATCTTGTCACAGCGGCCCAGGTCTTCCAGCTTGACGCTGTCGAGCTTGCGGCCCAGTTCTTCGGTGATGACCTGGCCACCGGTCAGGATGGCGATGTCCTGCAGCATGGCCTTGCGGCGGTCGCCGAAGCCCGGGGCCTTGATCGCCAGGGCGTTGACCATGCCGCGGAGCTTGTTGAGCACCAGGGTGGCCAGCGCCTCGCCGTCCACATCCTCGGCGATGATCACAACTTCGCGCTTGCCGATCTGGACCAGCTTCTCCAGCGCGGGGACGATGTCCTGCGCGCTGCTGATCTTCTTGTCGGTGATCAGGATGTACGGGTCGGAAATTTCGGCTTCCATGCGCTCGGCATTGGTGACGAAGTAGGGGCTGATGTAGCCGCGGTCGAACTGCATGCCCTCGACGTACTCGGTCTCGAACTCGAGGCTCTTGGACTCCTCGACCGTGATCACGCCGTCCTTGCCGACCTTGTCCATCACGTCGGCGATCAGGTTGCCAATGGCGGCGTCGGCAGCCGAAATGCTGGCGACCTGGGCGATTTCATCCTTGCCGGCGACTGGAGTGGCCATCTGCTTGAGGGCAGCCACGATTGCATCGCGGCCGGCCTCGATGCCCTGCTTGAGGATCATCGGGTTGGCGCCGGCGGTCACATTCTTCAGACCCTCGTTGACGATGGCCTGGGCCAGCACGGTGGCGGTGGTCGTGCCGTCGCCGGCCACGTCGTTGGTCTTGGTGGCGGCTTCCTTGAGGAGCTGCGCGCCCATGTTCTCGAACGGGTCCTTGAGTTCCACTTCCTTGGCCACGGTCACGCCGTCGTGGGTGACGGTCGGGCTGCCCCACTTCTTGTCCAGGGCGACGTTGCGGCCCTTGGGGCCGAGGGTGGTCTTGACGGCCTGCGCCAGTGCATCAACACCGGCTTTCAGGGCGCGACGAGCATCGTCTTCGTAGATGATCTGCTTTGCCATAGTTTATATTCTCCCAAATCAGTTATTGTTTAGATGAAGCGTGGTGCGTGGTGCGTGCTCCGTGATACGTAACACGTAACACGAATCACATTACTCTACAATTGCCAGAACGTCCGATTCCTTCAGAATCAGCAGTTCCTTGCCATCAACCTTGATCGTGGTGCCGGCATACTTGGCGTAGAGCACCTTGTCGTCGACCTTGACATCCATGGCGATGCGCTCGCCGGTGTCCTTGCGGGCGCCGGGGCCAGCAGCGATGACCTTACCCTGTTGGGGCTTCTCCTTGGCCGTCTCCGGCAGGAAAATGCCCAACGAGGTCTGCTCCTCCTGCTCAGTGGGTTGTACAACGATCCGATCCCCCAACGGCTTGAGATTCATAAATCCTCCTTGAACGTGTTTGAAAACTTAGCTTACGCAACATTTACGAGTTTAGGTTAGCACTCTATGCCTTTGAGTGCTAACAGCGCCTATCATAACGCGGCCAGCGCGACCGCGCAAGTTGATACGGCTGCGATCAACGCCAATCTTCGGGGAAGAATGTCTGTTGTACGTTGCAGAAATGTTTGCGTTTTGTCAGAGATTGGCTGCAAAGGGGAAAGGTTGACGCAGAGGCGCGGCGACGCAGAGACGCGCAGAGGAATGGCAGAGCCGGCTGGCCGTTAAGTCACATTCATCGCGCTGTCTCCGCCAGCCGCCGCTGCTCCTCGATAAACCGGATCATCTCCTCCTCCTCTTCCACATACTCTTCGAGGTCGAAGGCAGCGTAGAGATCGCGACTCTGGGCAAAATAGGCGAGTGCGCGCTCCTGCGCACCCTGCTCCAGCGCAACGTGGCCCAGGTTGTGGAGCGTGGCCGCCAGGTCGGTCCACGCGCCGGCTTTCTCCAACAGTTTGCGATCCAGGTCATACCATTCGATCGCCCTGGAGAGGTTGCCGCTGGCGTAGCAGACCGAACCCAGGTTGTTGTAGCACGCGCTGACGCCCGTCTGGTCGTCGCTCTGGGTGAACATGCGCAGCGCGTACTGATACGCGACCATCGCATCGGGGTAGCGTTCCATCGCTTCCAACGACAGCCCCAGGTTGTTGTAGACGCTGGCAATCAGATGCGTGTCTTGCAGGCGCAGGGCAATGCGCAGCGCGCGGCGGTGCTCGTTGAGCGCGCGCTGATGTTGATCCATGCTGAAATAGGCGCTGCCCAGGTTCATGTAGGCCGTGGCCAACCCGTGCGGCTCGCCGATCTGCGCGACACAGTCGAAGGCGGAGGAGAAGTGCTCCAACGCACGGCGCGGCTCGTCCATGACGCGGTAGGTGGTGCCCAGGTCGGTGAAGACATAGGCCAAATCGCCCAACAGATCGCGTTGGTCGAGGATAGGCTGGGCGCGCTTCATGTACTGGATCGCTTCAGCCAGCCGCCCCAGGAAGAACATCTGCCGGCCCATGTTCACCAGGAACCAGGCATAGCTGCGCATGTCCTGCAAGGCGGCGGCCGCTACCGTTCCCGTGGCCAGCCAGCGCAGGATGCCCGGCGGGTGCCGCCAGAAGGCATAGTCGGCCAGCGCCAGAGCATAATCGCGCGCCAGCCGCAGGTCGCGACCGATCAACTCGCCCTCCGGCGCACGCGGCAGTTGATCCGGGTGAAACTGCGGGTCGGCGACGATGGTCTGGGCGCTCTGCTGCCAGATCTGGTCGACGCGCCGCGCACACCAGTCGGCGCCGATGTAGATGTTGCCCCAATCCATATCCACTTCGGCCCAGCGGTGCAGCGGCAGGTGTTGATAGGCTTTGGCGCGGTTCACATAATAGGCGGCGTGGCGGCGGTCCCACTCCTCGCCCAACATCGCCATGTTCTCTTCCAAATAGCGGCGCACCACCGGGTGAATGGCAATCCGTTCGTTGAAGAGATCCAACTCCAGCAAGCCGCGCGTGACGAGTGCGTCCACTGTGGTGTGGCAAGCCACGCTGTCCCCCAGCCCGCTCCAGAAAAGCGGCTCTATTGCGGCCTGGGCCAGCCCACCGACGCCATGCACCAGCCGGTTGAGAAAGACTGCCGCCGCCGGGTTCTGCAGCGCATAGTTCTCCACTGCCAGCGCACAGATCGTGCGGGCGGAGACATCGCCGGCGGGCATGTCTTCCATGCCCCGCAGCTCCGCCTCCAGATTTTCCCAACTGTAATCGAGCAGCAGGCCAAAGAGAAGGCGCAGACACATCGGGCTGCCACCAGTGATGGCGTTGAGTTCGGCGGCGTGGTGCAGGGCCTGATTGCGCACCGGCTCCGGCGCGCGCCTCCAGATAAACTCCGGCATATCTTCCATGCCGATGCCGCCCAGCGGCAGATGCTGAAACTGCACCAGCCCCGCCACCGCCGGTTGAAAGTTGCGGTCGATCAGCACGATGCGCGACTGTCCCTCGTTTTCGTGAAGATGGCCGATAATCTCCACCAGCGTGGCGATCTCACGATCGGTGCCGCCGGCCAGCTTGTCCAAAATGAGCAGCCGCTTGCGCTTGTAGAGTTGCTCCAGAATGCTGATGCCCCAGCGGTCGTCGCTCATACGCGTCAGCGCCGTGCCCAGCACCGTGTCCATCGTGCGCACGACATCGTAAAGGCGGAAGGGGTTGGCGCCGGCAGGCCCCACACGGATGATGCCATCGCTGAAGTGGTAGAAGTGGTTCCAGGCCACCGCCGTGAGCAACGTGCTCTTGCCGTTGCCCTGCTCCCCACTGACGGCAACCGCGGGCAAATCGTCGCCGCCGGTGAGCCATTCATGGAGCGCCAGCAGTTCAGTGCGCCGGCCGCTGAAGCCGGTCAACCGATAGAGGCCAAGATTGTTCGGTGTACCAGACAAGGTTATTCCTCCGGCAGCCGCGCGCCGATAAACTCCGGCGCGCCATTGAGAAAGCTCCGCCCATCCATCGCCCGCTTGCCGGCCGGCTGCACCTCGACCAGCAGCAGCAGCCCATCGCCCGCGCCCACGGCCGGCCCATGCGCGGTGGCGACGACGCGTCCCGGCTCCGCCTGGCCGGGCAAGACCGCCGCCCGCAGAATCTTGAAAACCTGGCCGCGCCAGGTGGTGTAGGCCGCCGGCCAGGGCGTGTAGGCGCGCGTCATGCGCTCGATTTGCGCCGCCGGCTGCTGCCAGTCGATGTGTCCCGCGTCTTTGGCGATCAGCCGGCAGATCGATACTGCGCCGGGCAGTTCGTCCTGGGGAATCGGCGCCACCTCCCCGCGCAGCCAGTCGGGCAGCGTCTCCACCAGCAGCGCGGCGCCCTGCTCCGCCAACTGCGCGCTCAGAGTCGCGGCGGTCGCGGCGGCGGCAATGGCCGTGCGCGCCTGGCGCAGCACTGGCCCGGTGTCCATGCCCGCATCCATCAACATGATGCTGACGCCGGTCTCTGCCAGCCCGTCGAGCAGCGCCACTGTGATGGGCGACGCCCCGCGATAGGCAGGGAGCAGGCTGGCGTGGACATTGACACAGCCAAAGGCGGGCAGTTCCAGCACGCTGCGCGGCAGGATCAGGCCATAGGCGGCGACGACGATCAGATCGGGCTGCAGGGCGGCGATGGCCGCGACTGCGTCCGGGTCTTTGCGCAGGGTGACGGGTTGCAGCACAGGCAGACCGTGCTCCGCTGTGTACTGTTTCACGGGGCTGGCGGCCAGACGCTGGCCACGTCCTGCCGGCCGGTCGGGCTGGGTGGCCACGCCCACAATCTGCCATCCTGCCCGTGCGCTCTGCTCATGCAGCAGGCGCAGCGACGGCACGGCAAAGTCGGGCGTGCCCATAAACAAGATGCGTGTCGTCGAAATCGGTTGCATAGCGTCATTTTAGCATGAGCGCCCACACAGCGGAATCACGCGCGCGGCGCAACAGGCTGTCATGGCTGAACGGCCAACCACCGATCAGTGTGCAGGGTTGCCAGGGATGTCATCCGCACATGGTAGAATAAGCGCCATGACGCCGCGAATATATGAAGACACCAGCCCGGAAATCGAACGCATCCAGATCGAATTGATGCGCAATGCGCCGGCGTGGCGCAAAGTGGAACTTGCCTGTCAGATGTTCGACAGCATGAAACTGTTGGCCCGCGCCGGTCTGCGGCAGCGATATCCGCAGGCAGACGCAGCAGAGCTGGAGCGTCGGCTGGCCGACTTGCTTCTAGGCCCTGCACTGGCCGAACGCGTCTATGGCCCGTTGACGCCATCGGAGCACCACGATGGTGCCTGAACCAGTCGCTGTCACTCTCCTAGTCGCCAACGCGCTTGAGAAACTGGGCGTTCCCTACTTCATCGGCGGCTCGCTGGCCACTGCTGTTCATGGTGTGGCGCGCGCTACGCTGGACGCAGACATCATTGCCGACATGAAGCCAGACCAGGTCGATCACTTTGTGCGAGCTTTAGGCAACGCATTCTATGCCGATGCAGAAGTAGTTCGTGATGCCGTGCACCTTCAAGCCAGCTTCAATGTCATCCACTTGAGGACGATGTTCAAGGTTGATGTGTTTGTGCGTAGTCGCGCGCCTTTCGATCAAGCGCAGTTTCGCCGGCGCATGGTTGCCGAATTGGCGGAGGAACCGGGACACAGCGCCTATGTTGCCAGCCCTGAGGACAACATCCTGGCAAAGTTGCTTTGGTATCAGGCTGGTGGCGAGGTATCTGACCGGCAATGGCGCGACGTCGTGACGGTGATCGGCGTCTACGACGAACGGCTGGATCTATCCTATCTGCGCCAGTGGGCTGATCGACTCGGAATTGCCAATCTCCTGGAACGGGCGATTGGTGCGGTCCCTTAGCCAGCCACCATGTCATACCAGGGCGCCCCTCGTCACCCAAAGACAATTCAGAGCCTATTTGTCTTGCCCAGCAGTGAAACTTTGCGCCGCGGGGTGCGTACTGTTGGATGCAAATTGTCAAGCAACGCCGGCGCGTCGAGCAGAACACGAGCCATGACTGGGCCGGCGCAGCAATCGAAAGTGGAGACTGAACATGACTACTGAAAGCAACGACATCCCAGTGACAGGCGCCGAGCCAGGCGCTGAAAACACCGTGCCGCAGGCGCCCGCTGCACCGCCGCCACCCGCGCCGGTCTTCGAGCCGACCGCCGCCGAACGCATCGCCAGCGGTGCGTACCAGCACAGCGCGGAGGCAGCCGATGCGCTGCGCCGCGGCGAACTGGCACAGGCCAGCGCCATCGACCCGAACGCCAGCAGCGACGACCGGTTGATCGCCCTGCTCAGCTACGTGACGCAGATCATCATTCCGGTGATCATGCCGGTGATCGTGCTGCTGAGCGAGAGCAGCAACAAGCGCCCCTTCCAGCGCTACCACGCCGTGCAGAGTCTGGCCTTTGCCGTGGTCTTCTGGAGTCTGATGGTGATGGTGGGCATCGGCACGACGATCCTCCAGATCATCCCGATCATCGGCGCGCTCATCGGCGTGATGGTCTTCTGCATGACGCCCATCGCCTGGTTTGCGAGCGTGCTGCTGCTGCTCTACTACGGCCTGCAGGCTTACCAGGGCCGGCGCTTCGCCATCCCTGGCCTGACGAGCTTCCTGCGCGACCAGAACTGGCTGGCGTAGGACACGGTGCGCACGCAGGCGGAATCTCCCCCATTCCTTTAGCGGCGCCATCATAACGCGAGAAAAAAAACAGGGTGAGCCACCGACGGTGGCTCACCCTGTTTTTTTCTTGCGCCGCAGCAGCTACGAAGCGCACCGACGGCCAAGCAGAATGATCGCCGGCCGCCGCCTTGTGTTTTCGAGTCGGCAAATCAAGAAAATCAATATCCGACTAGAAAAAATCAATAAATCAAAGTCAATGTTAAATAATATCAAAATTACCTATTGACATCTTTTCCGTTTGATGTATAATACCTTCAGAAAACGAAACATCGACTGTCAAGTGTCGAGAGTCGGCCGCGACGGCCACACGTTCTGGAGGCAACCATGTATCTGCAAAACCCACACGCCCTGGCGGAACACGTGCGACTGCAGCAGGAGGAACTGCTGTGCGCTGCCCAACGCACCCACTTGGCCAACCAGCGCCCCTGGCAGCCAACACTGACCCACCGGCTGCTCGGCAGCGCCGGCGCAGTGCTGGTGCGGGTTGGCGCCGGTTTGCAGCGCTTCGCCGGCCAGCGGCCCGCCCAACCCGTTCGCATCTGATCGCAAGTGGTCGGATGACCGTCTTCGGCAGGGAAACAGGCTGGCCACCAACTGGCGCCACGGACTTATCGTGCGCTGTCCCGTGCCGCCAATCGCAGCCAGTCTGTTTCCCACGCTGATTTGTGGTCGTGCCACTGACGCGCTTGTTTTTTGACGGGTGACGGCCGACGCCCCATCACCCCAACACATTTGGGAGATAGAACCATGCTACTACCACTGCCACAGCGCTGCCCGCTCACCGGCGGCGAGATCGTTGTGACCCGCTTCTACAGCCCTTCGGCTGACATCAGCTACGAGGGTCGTTTTGCAGCGCCACAACCCCCTTTTGCTCAGCTCACTGCCGATCAATTGCGCTTCATCGAAGTTTTCGTGCGCAATGAAGGCAAGCTCAACCGCATGGAAGACGACCTGGGGCTTTCCTACCCCACCATTCGCAGCCGGCTGCACGAGGTGATCCGCGCACTGGGCTACGAACCGGGCAAGGATGAACCTGCTCCCGCCGTGGACCGCACTGCGGTGCTGGCCGATCTGGACGCCGGCAAGATTTCGTTCGAGGACGCGATGAAGCTCTTGGAAGGAGGCGACTGATGGGCGCCGTGCGTACATTTAACATCGGTGCAGAGCCTGAACTCATCATTCAGCATGTGGATGGCGACTTTGCCATCAGCGGCTGGGACCGCAATGAGATTCAGGTGCGCGCCAGCGGCGGCGATGACGCCATCGACCAGCGCGGCGCAAGCATCACAATCGCCACCGAAGGCGACTGCACGATCCAGGCGCCGCTGCACAGCCGGCTGCGCGTCCAAAGCGTGAGCGGTGACGCGTCGATCACCATGCTGCTCAACACCATCGACATCGACAGCGTGGACGGCGACCTGAGCGTAACCAGCGTCGGCCCCACAACCATCCACAGCGTGGACGGCGACATGAGTGTGCGCTCTGTGGCGGGCAGCCTGCGGGTCGACTCCGTCAGCGGGGATGCCCAGGTCAGCCAGATCGCCGGCGAGGCCAGGCTGAACACCGTCAGCGGTGACCTGTCGGTGTACGAAGTCGTAGGCAACGTCTTCGCCACCGCCGACGGCGACGCCAAGCTGACCTTGCAACTTGCACCGGGCCAGACCGTCACGGTGGCAGCCAGCGGTGACATCGCCTGCCAGGTGCAGAGCGACGCCAGCGCCAACGTGCAACTCACCGCCAACGGCGACATCCGGGTCAAGAATCTGGGCGAGACGCGCAAGGGGAGTGATACGTCGCTGGCGTTTGTGCTCGGCGAAGGCGGCGCGGCGCTGCAACTGACCGCCGACGGCGACATTGCCCTGCGCGGGGTCGCCGCCCGCAGCGCCGAATTCGAGTTCACCTTCGACGACGAAATTGGCGAGGAGATGAGCCGCCGCGCCGCGCTCTTGGGTGCACAGATCACGCGCGAAGTGGAGACACACGTCGAGACGTTGACGCGCGAATTGGAGGCAAAGCTCAGTCGCATGGCCGAAAACGAGGAACTCAGCACCCGCATTCAGGACAAGGTGGCCGCAGCCATGCGCCGCGCCGAGGAGAAGCTGGCCGAGGCAATGCGCAAGATGGAAGTGCGCACTCAGGAGCCGGAAAACCGCCGCCGCAAGGGCTACGGCTGGGTCTCGCCGCCGGCGCCACCGACGCCACCGTCACCGCCTCGCAAACCACAAGCCACCGACGAGGAGCGCATGATGATCCTGCGCATGGTCGAGCAGGGCAAGCTGTCGGTGGATCAGGCAGAGAAACTGCTGGCGGCGCTGACCGGCAAGAAGGTCGAACGGTAGTTGGATTTTACTTGAACAACAGAGGGAGAATTTCAATGGCATCGCAAGAAGAACGCATGGTCATCCTGCGCATGATCGAAGAGGGGAAGATCACACCGGAAGAGGGAGCGCGGCTGCTGGCCGCCATCGGCGAGCGTGAGGAGAGCAGCGCCGCGGCGGCGCAACCCGCCGCCCGCACATTCGACGCCACACCCAATGGCCGCTTCCTCCACGTGCGGGTGACCAACATGCAAACAGGCAAGCAGAAGGTCACCGTCAACGTCCCGCTGGGCATCGTG